>NZ_JAKIHL010000009.1 GCF_021608135.1 Microaerobacter geothermalis | reverse complement strand
GATCAGAGACAAACAGTAATTTGATATTCGTGCTCGCAGCAACAGGAATTTGTGCTCAATGATCGATGCTGTCCGTTTAGTTCGCGGGGTCTGATATTGCTACCACCATAAAGATTTACGACTTACCATTCCCCTGTTCAATTTCCATTATGAGAAGATGACGATGATACAGTAACTAGGTAACTACTGGATGGAATTATTTTCATGAGAATTTGTGACCCTGCGGGTCATGTAAGTTTAGTTCAGGATCTATAGATTAGAGAATAATGGCGATTAATCCTCCAGAACCCTCATTGGTAATTCTCTCTAAGGTTTCTTTTAGCTTATATCTTGCATTGTCAGGCATCATAGATAACTTTGCGGTAATTCCTTCCCGTACAATGGAATGCAGGGAACGGCCAAAAATTTCCGACTCCCAGATCGCTTGTGGATTTTCCTCAAAATCCTGCATTAAAAAGCGAACCAGTTCCTCACTTTGCTTTTCAGTACCAATTATCGGTGAAAACTCTGATTCAACATCGACTTTAATCATATGGATGGATGGAGCAATTGCCTTTAACCGGACACCAAACCTAGCCCCCTGACGAATAATCTCCGGCTCATCCAAACTCATTTCATTCAACGAGGGCGGAGCAATGCCATAACCGGTTTGCCTTACCATATTCAAAGCTTCTGCCACTTGATCATACTCTTTCTTAGCATGGGAGAATTCCACCATTAACTGAAGGAGATGATCCTTTCCTCTTATTTCTTCTCCAACAACCTCCATTAAAATTTGATCATACAATTCATCTGGAGCTAGCAAGTCAATTTCAGCAATACCCTGACCCATATTCATATCCGAAAGTGACGCCCTCTCAATAAAATCATAGTGATCAAAATAACCGACAACCCGGTCCACATCCCTTAACCGTTTAATATCCTTCACCGTTTCTCGAACGGCTTCCTCATAATTTTTCCTCAACCAATGATCCTGATTTAAAACCATTACCCAGCTGGGAAGATTGACATTTACCTCATGGACAGGGAATTCAAACAATACCTCCTTCATAATTAACAGAATATCGTCGCTGTCCATTGTGTCTATACTAAGGGCCAACACCGGTATATCATATTTTTCCGCCAACTCAAGCCTCAATGCTTCTGTTTCTTCGCTGTGGGGACGAGTAGAGTTAATTACCATCACAAAAGGCTTACCAACATCCTTCAATTCCTCAACTACCCTTTCTTCTGCCACAATATAGGATTCCCTGTCAATTTCTGTGATGGTTCCATCTGTTGTTACCACGATTCCAAGAGTAGAGTGATCTTGTATTACTTTTCTTGTTCCGATTTCAGCGGCTTCTTGAAAGGGGATCGGCTCTTCATACCATGGAGTAGACACCATACGCGGCCCATGCTCATCTTCATACCCCTTCGCCCCTGTTACCGCGTATCCCACACAATCTACCAATCTTACATTTATATTCAGTCCTTCTGTTACATGGATCTCTACTGATTGGTTGGGAACAAATTTGGGTTCAGTCGTCATGATTGTTCGTCCCGCAGCACTTTGCGGCATTTCATCAGTAGCTCTTAGTCGATCTCCTTCATGGGAAATATTAGGGAGAACAACATGTTCCATAAACCGTTTGATGAATGTAGATTTTCCTGTGCGAACTGGACCTACAACCCCTACATAAATATCACCGCCGGTCCGCTCAGCAATATCTTTAAAAATATCAATACGCTCCACGAGATCCCCTCCTAAAAAGTGTTAACGTATGGCTTAACAACTGCCTCGTACATAGATTTGGACAGTATAAATATATGAATCTTTCCCATCAATATGACGTAATTCAAAAAAAAATGAGCAGATCATCTCTGCTCATTTGATTCCCATCCCTATCTTAGCTGATTCCCTTCATCCTTAAACAAAAATACAGGTTCATTATTTTTAAGGGTATATTCAAAGGATGCGACGGGTACAAAATACGAATCATTTACAAGCAAATCCCGAATATCCTCTCCATCAGGCGGAAGCTGCACCACTTCTTTCAGCTTAATCATCAAGTCCATGCTGTAATCAATTCCAACTTTTCCATTTATATCCATTATCACTGGCAAGAAATTAGAAGTGAAAGGGCTTTTTATTTCTGGAGCCTTCCGGTTTAATTGTGAAAAGTCAATGGTAAAATAATTTTTGTCAATCATGCTTTTCACAGGCAATGCCGTCGTTTTGTATTTGTATAAATTAACCCTTCGTTGAATGTCGTTAATCTCATTTAAAAGGTATAAATTTAGCAATTTCACCTTTGGCTCAGTTTCAACATCAACAAGAACATATTTGTATATTCCCCCATTTTCAAAGGCGTTTGTGGGTACAAAAGGAATGTAACGGGGGACAAGTTTTCCAAAATCAATGATATATTTTTCATAAACAGGAGTGTCTGCCGGCCGGGTTTCAATGGGCAATACGGTCGTCTCTTCCTGAAATTGCTCAACAGCTTCCTGGACCATTTTCACACTTTGATCCACCGGGATATTCTCCATCCTTCTTTCTTGCGGATACATGCAGCCTGTCAAAAAAATAGCAACTAAAAGAAAAAGAATCATTCTCTTTCCCATCTAAGGGTCCTCCTAAAGCAGATCTTCTTTATTTGCTGCCTGAGCTGCCAATTTTGCCCTGACTACTGCTTTAAACGGATCCTCGGGAATTTCTATGGATCCGCCACCTACCACGTTCAACTGGCATGCCAACCGGTACCCATCTTTTATTTGATTCTCCGATAATCTCCTTCTTTCCAATTCATTGACCGGTGAAAAATTTCCATTGATTACTTTTATTTTACAAGATGAGCAGGAAGCTTTTCCATTACACTTAGATGAAATAAAAACCCGGTTCTTTTTGGCAATCTCCAAAACTGTTAGTCCTTGATTTCCAATCACTTTCTTTCCTTCCGGTAATATCAATAGCTCTACTTTCATGATTTTCTCCTCTGTTGTTTTTATTTTCTCCCTTTCATGAGAGTTCTAGCCAGTTAAAAAATCACCCGCAAACCAAAAATAAAAGCTGGTATTAGTAACAAATAAGCAAAAATAGTAACAATACGCTTTAAAAAACCGTGCAGTTTATGTCTGGCTAAGGTGATTAATAAATTTGCCAATATGAGTAAAAAAATAGCAATAAATGCTTCTAACATCACAAATCACCCAATCCTTGTTTATGAAACAAGATAATTTTTGATATGAAAATACCTTTTCATATCAATTTGTGACCCGTAGGGTCATGGATGTTTAGTTTCACCCAAATCATTTGAAATAATTATATCATAAGTTATCCCGGTTCAGAACCTATGTCAAGTTACTCGCATATGATATTATGAATTAAGATCGGGATATGGGGGGAAAATGATGACCCAAAACGAAAAATGGCGAAATCCTTACGCCATTAAGCCCTTGCAGAAAAAGCGAAATGTTGATCTGCAAAAGCCTCGTTTACCCAGAAATTCTGTAAAGCCTATGCAAAAGCAAAAGCTTAAATCGATTAAAGCGGACTCAGATCTCTCTTCGGTAGGGCCTATTGAAGACTTTTCACCACTTAAAGACAGACTGACCAGATTTAGAACAGGAATTAGAGATGCGAGCACAAGTATTCAAGAACTGGAAAGAACCATGGATTCCTTATACAACCTGCTTGAAAAAATGGAGAAATTCAGCTATTTGAAACGAAGGATTGGAAGGAATTCACCTAATTTATTAAATAGCATCAGCAAAATTGATTTTGAACAAATCGGTAAATTTTTGCAATCACCGCTGGTGCAAGCACTTTTGTCCAACGATGATAGAGAGGAAAAGGGTGACTAGCAGTAGTCACCCTTTGTCATTCCACATTTTTTTAACCTTGCTGACATCACTGGGGGTAATTGGATGGTCCTTTAAATATTTAAGGATTTTTTCTTCTTTTCCCTTTGACAGAGGCACATTTACTGCTTTGGATAATTTCCTAACCAATTCCTTTGCCTTATCTTCGTCGTTTAAGTCACCTGGTGTTACACCATTCGCTAATTTCTTTAATGCATGTTCATCCAAGTTTCTAGTTTTCTTTTTTAATTTGTCAAACATATCCTTAGAGAAACGATTACTCATTTTTAATCCTCCTCATTACTTTGTCAAAGTATCATATGAGAAGGATGCTGAATCGGTGCATTATTTGGGAAAAGGAAACATGTGTGAGGCAATTTCCTCCATTTCATGGGTTCTACCTCTTCCCATTAAGTCCTCTACGGCATGTTTAGGATTTTTACCCTCAAACAAAACTTTGTAAAGCTGGGCAGTAATTGGCATTTCCACTTCTTTGTACAATGACAGTTGATGGGCAGCCTTTGTTGTTTTCACCCCTTCTACAACCATCCCCATGGAGCTGAGTACTTGATCAAGGGATTGACCCTGCCCAATCATATAGCCAGCCCGCCAATTACGGCTATGCTTGCTCGTACAGGTGACGATTAAATCTCCAACTCCAGCCAGACCCGCAAATGTGAGGGGATTGGCACCTAATTCAACGCCTAATCTGCCAATCTCAGCAAGTCCTCTCGTCATCAAAGCTGCCTTTGCGTTGTCTCCGAATCCCAACCCATCCGATAGTCCCGCGCCCAGTGCAATAATATTTTTTAAGGCTCCACCAATTTCCACTCCAATCACATCGGGGTTAGTATATACGCGAAAGTGTTGGTTAATAAATATATCCTGAGCCTCTTCAGCGCTCTTCATATCTTCTGAAGCAACGACAATAGTAGTAGGAGAACGATGACTAACCTCTTCCGCATGGCTGGGCCCGGATAGTACTACTAATCGGTTATGGAATAGAGGCGAAATCTCCTCACGAATCACTTCACTCATTCTCTTTAAGGAATTAATCTCTAATCCTTTTGCAGCATGAACAATTAAAGTATCCTCGCATAAATAAGGGGAGATTTTTTGTGCCATTTCTCGAATCACATGGGAAGGGACAGCCAATAATACCATCCTCTTATTTTTTATTGATCCATCTATGGATGAAGCAGCATAAATGGAGTCAGGAAGAATCACTCCTGGCAAATATTTTTCATTGGTATGTTGTTCATTAATCTCTTCAACCTGTTTCTCTTTTCTTGATACCAACGTAACTTGATATCCATTATCAGCCAACACAATAGAAAGGGCTGTACCCCAACTCCCTGCACCTATGACGATCACTTCATTGTTCATTTAGGACATCCCTCCTGTTATAGAGACTGTTTAAAAAATTACTTATTCAACAGTCCCTTATAGGCTTCGCTTAGAATCTCCCAACCTTCTTTCTTTACCCTTCATAAGATTAATAATATTTTTGTAATGTCGAATATAAGCCAGAATCGTAATGAGCAATCCTACGTACAAATATATCAACTCATAATCTAAAAAATATATAAAAACAGATAACAGGGTAGCAAAAATCAGCGAACCCAAAGAAACATACCGAGTAATAACAATCGATAAAATAGCGAAAATTCCTGCGAAAAATGCTGCTTTAAATACAAGAGTTGCCATTACCCCTATAGTTGTTGCTACTCCCTTTCCACCTTTAAAATGAAAGAATACCGGCCAATTATGTCCGACGATAGAAGCCAATCCACTGGTGATCATGATCGCATGACTTCCATCCCCCAGATATTTTGCAGTCAAAACGGAAGCAACTCCTTTTAGTACATCCAATAAAAACACCAATGCAGCAGGGCCTTTTCCCAATACCCTCAAGGTATTGGTGGCCCCAGCATTGCCACTGCCGTGCTGGCGAATATCAATATTGGCTAGTTTTTTTCCTACAATGTAACTAAAGCTGATCGAACCAAGCAAGTAAGCGAGAATTATTGAAATGATCCATTCCACATTGTCACTTCCCCTTAAGACTTTTTCCTCGTGAATATACGTATTGGTGTCCCCTCAAATACAAAGCTTTCCCTAATTTTATTTTCTAAGTATCTTTCATAGGAAAAATGCATCAATTCCGGTTCATTCACAAACACAACAAATGTAGGAGGCTTCACAGCCACTTGGGTTATATAATAAATTTTCAGCCTCCTTCCTTTATCAGCAGGAGGTGGGTTTAAAGCAATGGCATCTGCTAATAGATCATTCAGCACTGAGGTTGATACCCTCATAGAGTGATGTTCAGCCACTTCATTGATTTTCGGAAGAATAGCAGATACTCTTCTTTTAGTTTTGGCTGAAACAAATAAAATCGGGGCATAATCCAGGAATTGGAATTCCGTTCTAATTTCTTCGGTAAAACGCTGCATTGTCTTATCATCTTTTTCAACGATATCCCATTTATTTACAACGATGATAACTCCCCTGCCAGACTGATGGGCATAACCGGCTATTTTTTTATCTTGCTCAATAATTCCCTGATCCCCATCTAAAACAACCAGAGCAACATCTGAACGCTCGATGGCTTTCAAAGCCCTAAGCACACTGTATTTTTCTGTTCTTTCGTAAACCTTACCCCTTTTTCGCATTCCAGCCGTATCAATTAGGACATATTTTTGATCTCCGATTTCAAAGGGCGTATCAATGGCATCTCGGGTTGTCCCGGCTATTGGACTGACGATCACACGCTCTTCTCCCAATATGGCGTTTACAAGGGATGATTTTCCCACATTAGGTCTGCCAATTAGGGAAACCTTGATTACTTCTTCCCCATAATCGTCATCATCATTTTCAGGAAAATATTGAATCACTTCATCTAAAAGATCCCCTATTCCCAAGGCATGGGAGGAGGAAATTCCAATAGGCTCCCCAAATCCCAATTCATAAAACTCATAAACCTGATGAAACATATTGGGATTGTCCACTTTATTTACAGCTAACACCACCGGTTTTTTTGATTTGTAAAGAATTTTGGCAATCTCATGATCGGATGGCATTAATCCGGATTTGCCATCAACCATAAAGATGATGACATCGGCCTCATGAATGGCTAATTCCGCCTGTTGTCTTACTTGAAGAAGAAACTCGTCCTCCCCTTCTATTTCAATACCACCCGTATCAATAAGATGAAACGTTCTATCCAGCCATTCGGCTTTACTGTATATGCGATCCCTTGTTACTCCTGGGCGATCCTCAACGATTGCAATTCTTTCGCCAACAAGTCGGTTAAACAATGTTGATTTTCCTACATTGGGTCTACCAACAATGGCTACAACTGATTTTGCCATGCAAGTACTCCTTCTCTAATTACTTTTTACCGCTTTCACATCTCTATATATTCTAAGCTGAAAACAAACTTCGTGCAAGCAATAGGATAACAAGTTGGACCAATTTCGAAAATGCAATAGATCTAATGTAATGGAATAACGGACTAAACACAGGATGTTCATGAATGCCTGACAATAATGAGGATCCCCTTGTCTACTTCATGGGCAACTCCGTCCAATATTTTCTCTAGGGTAAATGAAATCTGCTGTAATTCTTCTTCATCCGATACGTAAAAAAACGGACCAGTTCCGCCGATTTTTTCCGGGTGCATGGTAATGACAGCTAAAATCACTTTTTCAAGGGTGGTCCCCATCATTCTTCACCCCCCTGAACTGAAGTTTCCCCAGGAAGTCGAACCGCACTTTCTAATACAGGGATCTTCCCGATGATTTCTATTGCTTTTTGTATATCCCTCTCTTGGGGCAGTAGAAAGACCCCTAGTCTTCCCGTGGACAAATCACGTTTTGCCAGTGGGACAAGGGATGGCTCCCCGGTATCTCGATATACTCCTAATATGGTAGAGACATCATGTAAGATCGCTTGCCGCTGTCCCAAGTTTGCAATGGTAGCCACACTGTTTTTATTTTTGGGAGTGATGATAAATCCTAATGCATGTTCTTTTATCTTCTCCCGGGAATCCACTAACCCTATATTCATAATGTAAATATCTCCCACATAGATGTTAGGTCCGTCAATACGAACCTCTTCATGTTTGATATCCACAATATCTCCCAGTTTCTTTCCCCCCATAAACAGCTTATCGATGAGAAGGGCCAATGTTCCCACAAGAATTCCTACCTTCCAGGTGAATAATACGGATGCCAAAGCCGTCACGAAAGAAGTAAAGATCACCAGATAATTTCTCCCTTCAAAGACCATGGCAATTCCCTCAATATAGGTTGCCCCCCTTGGCACAAGTTCCATTTTATCCAATTCAGTCAATGTGTTCCGCTCCATATTCCTAACATCTCTAAACTGTTGGGCCGCTAAACCCAGGAAAGTTATTGCGGTATAATCCTGCTTTAACAACGCTGGAACAGCAACGGAACCAAGGCCAGCAGCGATCAGACCAAGGGAAATATGGATTACCCTACCATGGGGATAGGTAGGGTATTGACGATAATCGGTTTTTAACATGATTAGCCGAGAAAAAAAACCAAACAAAACGCCTAATATAACAGCTGTTGTATACGTACTGACGAAATTCACCTTCTTTACACCTGCTTTAACACTCTCTTCTTTACCCAGGTTAAAATTCCTATTTTTGAGAGAACACTTTTAAGAATTGCTCCGATCATTAAAGAGGACCAAATGACATCCAGAAAGAAACTGGTTCCTATCACAGAATTGGGAACATCATTTTTGAGATGCCATTGGAACGCTGCTTCTCCAATCAGAATTCCGATTCCTATAAACCAGATCATCTGCTCTTTATTTGCAGCAATCATAATCCCAATGATCGTCACAAGTCCTGTTAACATCCATCGCTCATCGTAAACCAACAGGACAGGATCCATGCGCACCAACATCCGAAATAATAAATATACAGAAGAAATCAGCAAGGCAGATGCCACGGTTGCAGGCAAATGATCTCCTAAAATTTTTTCCCCAAAATAGAGAAAAAAAATTGCGAATATCATAAATCCGCCATTGATCTTAAATTGTCCAAACTGAATGTTAAAAAATAGCATAACAAAATACAATAATGAAAAAACAGCAAACAACCATACTTTCATTCTTAATTTTGACAACCAACCGTCCATCCATCCGCTAAATAACACGATATTTACAAACCAAAAGATCATGAATGAGACAATACCCGGCTTCATAAAACATCACCCACTTATGATCCATCATTACATATTCATAGTATGTATCAGAAAGGTCAGTTTTAGACGAAAACAGAACCAAAGATTTGCACCTACAGCGAGTCGAGTTCAGCCAAAACGTTGCTAAAGTCCGCTTCCAGGCTTAAGAACGGAGTCCTCAAGAACATCTGGGTATTATGATGATGGAGTCAGCTTGAGGGTGCAAAAGGGAGAAGAAAAAGAGAACGGTGATTTACCGTTCTCTTTTTCTTCGGGCAAATGAAGCAATATCAACTCCTCTTAATTTTGCCCATTCTGCAGTTTTACCCATAATAACCAAAGGTGTCCTTTTCAATTCTTGTATGTTAGAAATTCCTAACGCCGCCATCACCAGACGTAATTCATCCAAAATTGACTTCCCTTTTTTTATTGCTTCTTCAATGCCGGATTCATAAACAGATTTTAAAAAAGGCCTGGCAATCCCTACGGCATCGGCACCCAAAGCAATCGCTTTTGCTACATCCAGGCCATGATATATGCCGCCGGAAGCAATGAGTTGAACATGGCAGCCCCTTCCTTCCAATAAACTTTCTGCCGTATGAATTCCCCACTGGTTAAAAAGGGGAAACGGGTTTTCATTTCTTCTCTTATTTTCAATCTGAGCAAAATTGGTTCCGCCAAATCCGCCAATATCTACTGCATCCGCTCCTATTTGGCTAAGAAGAAGGATTTCCTCCCTTGCCATTCCAAATCCAACTTCTTTTACAATAACAGGAATCGGCATCTCTTCTATAATCCTTCTGAGACGTTCAATCATACCCTTGAAGTTTTTATCCCCTTCAGGCATAACCAACTCTTGAACAGCATTCAAATGAATCTGGATGGCATTAGCCTCTATCATTTCAACGGCTACTTTGGCCTGTTCAATCGTTGCTTCAGACCCGAGATTGGCAAAGAGAATACCATTTGGGTTCTCTTTCCTTACGATAGAATAGGAAGAAGCCAAGGAGGGATCCATTACTGCAGCCATTTGAGAACCTACAGCCATAGGAAAATCCAGTTCCCTTGAAACAATGGCAAGAGATTGATTAATCTTTTCTGACTCTTTGGAGCCCCCAGTCATGGCATTAAGGATAATCGGCGAACTCAAAACCAGTTCGCCGATTATGGTGTTTAATCGAATCTCATCTAGATTAATATTGGGTATGCAATTATGGACAAATTGAATATCATTCAAGCCATTCCCAAATATTTGTTCCTCTGTGGAAAGGGCCAATCGAATATGTTCCGCTTTCCGCAACTCTCTCGACATGAAATCACCTTATTTTAAATTGCGTAATTTATCCCCCAACACATCACCCAATGTAACACCCATTCCGGATGATGTATATTCCTCTTTATGTTTTTCAACCACCTTTGCTGCTTTCTCCTGTTCAACTTCTTTGATGCTAAGACTGATTCGTTTTTCTGCGAGATTCATGTCAATAATTTTGGCTTCTACTTCCTGACCTTCCTTTAACACCTCGCCAGGAGTCCCGATATGGCGGTTTGCAATTTGAGAAATATGAACCAAACCTTCAACCCCGGGAGCAATTTCTACAAATGCTCCAAAGCTTACCAATCTTTTTACAGTCCCCTTCACTACATCGCCAATCTTGAATTTGGTTCCGGCTTCTTCCCAAGGACCGGGTAGGGTTGCTTTAATGCTTAAACTAATTCTTTCGTTTTCTTTGTCCACTTTTAGAACTTTCACTTTGACGACATCTCCCTCTTTTACAACTTCAGAAGGAGTGGCCACTCTTTTCCATGACAATTCTGAGATGTGAACAAGACCATCAACCCCGCCCACATCAACAAAAGCTCCAAAATCGGTAAGTCTCTGGACGGTACCTTCCAAAACTTCCCCTGGAGATAATTTTTCAAAGATCTTTTCCTTCTGTTGCTCCGCTTCTTCTTCCAAAACAGCGCGATGGGAGAGAATCACTTTATTTTTTTCTTGATCCAATTCAATAATCTTCACTTTTAAAGTACGTCCTTTATAATCTGAAAAATCCTCCACAAAGAATTGTTCTACATGGGAAGCAGGAATAAAGGCACGTACTCCCAAATCAACAACAAGGCCTCCCTTTACCACATCGGCAATAACAACATCAAAAGACTCGTTGTTCTGAACCTTTTCCGCCAATGTTTTCCATGCTTTTTCGTTATCAACAGCGCGTTTGGAAAGAACAAGTTCATCTTTTTCATCATTTAGGCGAATGACCTTAAGCTCCACCTCATCCCCCTCTTGTAAAACATCTCCCACCCTCTCTATATGAAGGCTGGAAACCTCACTGATGGGGATCACACCGTCAAATTTATAACCTACATCAACAAGGGCCTGTTTATCTTCCACTTTAGAAACCTTGCCCTTTACGATGTCTCCCACTTGTAATGTACTTACTTCTGTTAATTCATTTTGAATTTCTTCAACCATGATTTAGACCTCCTTAACATTCCGCCAGCAACTACTGGATAAATTAAATGTATACACTCACAAAGTCAAATCAGAATGACTTTGATGATACCGATAAAAATAGATTATGACTTATTGTTAATATTCCCCTGGTATGAATCAATTATTTCACCAATGGCATTCATTATTTTTTCACTTGCCATTTCTACGGTTTCATTCCCTTTTTGATCATAAAACATCGATAGATCCACAGGCGGACCAAAAATAATGGTAACAGGTCTAAAAAGACGATAAGGTCCAATAATAGCTGCGGGAATGACTACCGCTTTAGACTTCAAGGCGATGGAAGCTGCCCCCGGATATGGTTTTCCAAGTTTTCCGGTTTTGCTTCGGGTCCCCTCAGGAAAGATGCCTAAAACATTCCCATCTTTTAAAATCCGTAATGATTGCTTTAATGCCTGGATATCTGCACTTCCCCTTTTTACGGGAAAGGCGCCAAACTTCGTAATGAGATAAGAAAGTACGGGAATCCGAAACAATTCTTCTTTAGCCATGAAGTACACCTTTCTTTTAATAGCTGAACCTACCAAAGGCGGATCTAAATTATTAATGTGATTGGAACAAATAATGACCGGCCCGTTTTTGGGTATATAGTGAGTGCCTGCTATTTTCCAAAAATAGAGAGAGCGAAATAGTACCTGGAATAAGAACTTAAATATCTTATACCACATGTTACTCTCCTCCGCCTATTTTTGTTCGATGTATTTTAATAATTTTTGATACCACCTCTTCGATGCTATGTCCGGTTGTGTCCAAAATGACGGCATTTGAAGCCACCTTTAAGGGAAAATGCTCCCTTTCACTGTCCTTCTTATCCCGAAGTATAATCTCATCCTTTATTTGTTCCAAATCGGCCAAATACCCTTTGTTTAACAAATCCTGGTATCTTCTTAAAGCCCTTTCTTCAATGGAAGCCGTTAAAAATATCTTCGTATTAGCGTGGGGAAGAACATGGGAACCAATGTCCCTTCCATCCATAACAACATTGCTCTTGGAGGCTAGCTCCCTTTGACGTTCAACCAATTCTCGTCGAACTTGAGGCCACTTGGCCACCTCCGATACATGACGTGTCACTTCCGGGTCTCGGATAAATTCAGAGATATCTTCTCCATTCACATAAATTTTTTGTTCTTGATCACGATAAGGAAAGGAATAGGCCATATCCTGCAATAACGCAACCAACCCCTCCTCGTCATGGGGAGAAATTCCTTCCCTAAGAGCTTTCCAAGTAAGAGCCCGATACATCGCCCCGGTATCAATATAGGTATATCCCAGCTTTTGTGCAAGAATTTGGGCAACTGTACTCTTACCTGCTCCTGCCGGACCATCGATGGCAATGGATAAAAAATGATGATTCATTGTTCACCTCTCAAGAAAAATTACGATTTTAAAAAGAATAAAGCAGGGGTTGCCTGCTTCATAAGTTTTACCATTATTCGATTCATTTTAAAATGAAAAATGACCGGCGAGTTAACGACAAAGACAACAGGACAATCAACCCTTATTCACTTACTTTTAACTATATCATAGGTTTTTTAGGGAATCAATGGGAATGACTTGCTCCAATCGATCTGTTCTCACCCATTGATTACGGAAGGCAGAAAATTGAAGTAGCAATTGCGATATAAATAAAAAAATAAAAAATAGAATGATACCCCGAATTATCCATTTTTCCATAAAGGTTGAGAAATGGATAAATCGTTCATCATATGTTTTTTGTTTGCCATTCATTGATGATCCCTCAATCCTAATGAGACTGTTGAAACTCCTATTTATAGAATGTTCAAAAAGTCCGGTAAAAAGTGCTGTCTGAACAGGCTCTTTATAATGAGTCAAAGTAGCCTTTTTTTCGCAATTCCAGCTGTCTTTCAAAACAATACCTGACTAATTTTTGTTGGTCCTGGTTTGAGATTTGATCAATCTTTAATGAAACCCATTGATGCAATCCTTTTTCTTTAGGCGGCTCCACGCGAAGTACTTTGCCAATGAAATTGGCATGGGTTACGCCTCCAGTCCTTAAAGGAAGAACCAACCAGCAAACCAACTCATCATCTTTTTTTAATAGAACTTGTTCCTCACAGGTAAAGGCAACTCCGCCACCGCTGATATCCCTTGTTTTAACCAGAACATGCACCCCGTTTTTTCCACCCTGAATGGAAAGTTCCAATTCTGCAGGTACCCTTAAGAAATTCCTCCGCTGTGTTTTTTTTAATTCCTTTATTGAAGGAGTTTTTATGATTAACAAAGGAATTTGGTCTTCTTTTCTGCCCAGAATTTGTGTTTTGAATTGTATACGGGAACCGTCAGCAGCGATATACCAAACTAAGATCTCAGTACCCGGTAAGAATATTTTCATTCTGCCTGTCGTTACTTCCAGAGGAATTTCTGTGGCAATATAATGCTCATTTCGGTCGGCTACCCTTGCTTTATATTCCTTTTTCACTTCTTCTTCATCAGTTGTCAGAATCTGAAAAAAAAGCATCTGGTTAATGGTTGGATACATATTCCCTCCCCCTGTAAAATGAAGCTTCTTCCATTATACAGGAAGATGAGAAAAAGGGGGAGTACCCCCATTTTTTCAGATTGCTTCCTCTTCCTTCAGTTTTTCAACTTCTTCCTCTTCTCCTGTAAGGGCATTAATATAGATACGATAGGTCTCATCATTTAATGTCGTTAAAAATTCATAAGTAAGAACTTCTTTGCCACCGTCACTTTCAATCAGCACCAATCTGCTTTCTTGTACTTTCACATTCCCGTTTACCTTGGATCGGGCTTCATTTTCTGACAAAGCTGGTCTTGGAATCTCCCGTTTTGTGTGGGATAAGAGATACTCTTCTGCATTAAGACCAATCACTTCACCTTTATCCAATGCAACTTTGACGGTGATGGCATCGGGGTAGACAAACACATTCCCCTGCTTATACACAAAGGTAAAGAGACCCAAATTATCATATTGGTTCATTTTTATGGATTCCATGGGAGGGTAACCATGCCTTTTTAAAAATTGATCAGCCTTGACCCTTGCCTGTTCAAGATCTATTTTGGGTTGTGCTACATCCCTGTTATTTAAAAACCATATGACATGTCCACCGGTTTTAGTAACATCCATTTTTATATCCTGCTTTGATTTTGGGTTATCCAATGAAATACTGTATGACTTATATTCAAGCCCTTCTTTGTTTTCAGAAACCTTCAATACGGATCCTTTAGGTAACCCCAGATAAGAATATGCTTTTTCTTTCGCTTGTTCTGCTGTAATTTCCTTTCCTTTTATGTTTTTTATTCTTTCCTTTTTTCTTGTTTCTAAATTACTAACTGTTGCTCCCCAGTCAATGTCGTGATATTCCTGAACTTGTTTGTCCACAGTTTTAAATCCATCAATAATGGTATTATCCATTTGTTTATCCTCTGTTGCCAAAGCCGTCTCAACGTCCATCCAACGAAGCTGTTTATCGATAACCTTCGTTTGAACCCCATTTAATTCCTTTCTGATTTTTTTTGCAGAAGAATAAAGGGTGGATAAGGTCGCTTTTTCCTCTTGTGACAATGGCCTTTTCTCCAAATCCCGAAGGGCCGTTTGATATGAAAAATCAGCAATTTTTGCTAAAAACTCCTCTGTTTTATTAAAAGGCATCAGTGTTAATGGTAGTTGTCCCACATCTGATTGGGCAGCATACGCCAACCTCCAAATGTTGGTCAAACATTCCGTGGTCATTTTTCTTGAATTAACCGCTAATGTTCTGCCTATCTCATCTGTCAGCTTATCCATATGGTAATTCAAATCATGAAAGGCCCTTTGATACTGATTTTCTGCTTTGATCAGGATCGAATTTTTTTCTTGGTTTTCTTGATAACCCCAAAAGCCTACAGCAACGAGGGCAACAAGCAGAACAGGAAGTAAAATTCCACTTATCCATTTATACATCATCTGTCAACCTCCTACCTAGCGAAGATGTTTTTTCATATTTCTCACCTGTGGTCTGAACCGTATCCATTTATGAATGACAGCTGCTTCGGCAACATGACCAATGTAAGGTGCATTGGATATGTCCTCCATTGTTGAAAGGTTCTGCTTTTATTTTGAGTTGATAGGAAACTGATTATACAAAAAAAAAGAGACAATTATTTTGCCCCTTCAAAATTGATCGGAAGATATTTTGAAATCTTTGTCATTATCACATAAACAACGCTTAAATCCTGTTTCAAGCTTTCCCCCTTTTGTAACGGTACCTCTTAACGTATATCTCTCTCCGCACTTGTTGCAGCGGATGGTCACCTTCAGCCGTTCTTTAACCACACGATTCTCCTCCTTCTTCAATCATACCCTTAGTCTTGACCAAATCCCATGTTTTTAGAATTGGCATGATAGACCATATGATGGGCCATTTTTACCCTTCTGAGACCGATCCACCACAATACAAACATGAAGGGAATGATTAAAGAAATATACCATATTCCATTAGAGGTTAAAATAAGATTAAACATACTGTGTAAAATAAATGGATATAAAAGGGATAAGAGCAAAAATTTCTTTTTTCTTGTAGTAAATTTTGCCTTGCCAAGGTAATACCCCATCACTACTGCAAACAGGGCATGGCCTGATACTGGAAGAAACGCACGAATCCACGCGATGGACAAACCATTGTTTAATAAATATATAAAATTTTCCATAGAGGCAAATCCCAAGGAAACGGCAACTGCATAGACGATCCCGTCATAAGGTTCATCAAACTCTACATGAGTAAAAACCGTGTAATAAATAATAAACCACTTAAAAAATTCTTCCAGCAAAGCCCCTGCTAGGATAGCATCTAAATAGGGAAAGGTTAACCAGCTGGAAAATACCCGCTGGAGAACCACAATCGGAAAAACAAGCAAAACACCAAAAATAAACTGCCTAACCACCAACCGCAAAGGTTCCATCTCATATTTGTCCTTTAAATAGAAATAGCTAAGCAATGCAATTCCCGGAGCAATCGCTGCTGTAATTAAAGAAAACATAATAATTCTCCTTTTTTATTTATCTTTTTTATCGTATCATGAGTCTCGACAAAAGAAAACTTTGAATGGAGTGGTCTTATGAAACACATCGTGGTGATTAATACCGGCGGAACCATTGCCATGGTTGAAAATGTGGAGTCTAAATCCGTAATGCCCATGGATGACAAAGCTTTGGAGACTTTTCTACCTCTTTTCAAGGACTACGCTAAAGTTACCATGGATAATTTTATGAATTTGCCCAGCCCCCATATTACCCCGGAAATGATGTATCAACTCTCAAAACGAATACTCCATTATGTTTCAAAACCAGAAATAGAGGGTGTCGTAATAACCCATGGAACGGATACTTTGGAAGAAACCGCTTATTTTCTTGATTTAACCGTTGAAACGAATAAACCCATCGTAATGACAGGGGCGATGAGAAGCTTCAATGAATTGGGATACGACGGACCGCTTAATCTGCTCAATTCCATAAGAGTTGCCGCCAATTCAGAAAGTATGAACAAAGGGGTATTGGTCGTTTTTAATGACGAAATCCACAGTGCAAAACATGTAACAAAAACCCACACCAGCAATGTAGCAACTTTTCAATCTCCAGGATTAGGGCCTCTTGGCACCATTTCCAAAAAAACAATTAATTATCAGCATCGTCCCCTTCACCAAGAAAAATACCGTATCTCGTCAATAACAAGTTATGTTCCACTCATAAAAGTGGCTGCCGGAATGGATTCGAGAATACTCCTTTCATTGGTCGATCAATCTCCGGACGGTTTGGTTATTGAAGCATTGGGACAGGGGAACGTTCCGCCAGCCATGCTAAAAGGGCTTCAGGTATATCTAGACAGAAAAATCCCAGTGGTGATGGTATCCCGTTGTTTTAACGGAATTGTTCAAGACATATATGGATATCAAGGCGGTGGAAAACAGATGAAAGAAATGGGAGTCATATTTGCCAATGGAATAAACGGACAAAAGGCAAGAATTAAATTAATGGTTGCATTGCAGGTGACTAAAAAGAGAGAAGAATTGGAGAAAATTTTTTCCAATTAAAGATGCGTAACTAAAGATTCACACATGCACTAGTCGAGTTCATACATTGGAAACTAACTTCAGTTGGAGTGTTCTTTTTCATCTGAAGTTTAGTTATGCCGCACAGGACGTGCAAATGTAGACAATGCAGCAGGACGCTACGTTTGTATCGATAACTTACAGGAGCCTACCGGCCACTTATCTCAAGATTATAAGCGCAAATACTGGTTCCATAGAATATTAAAAGGGTAGCCCATCCTTATGAGCTAACCCTTTCTTTCTATTCTAAACCCAATATCGAACTTTATACCCAACCTCTAAACCGGGATGCTTCCGCCATCTTTCTGACACCGACCATATAGGCGGCAAGCCTCATATTAACCCTTCTTGTTCTGGAAGTACGGTAAACATTATCAAAAGCTTTTACTAAGACTTCCTCCAACTTACTATTCACTTCTTCTTCGGACCAATAATAACCCTGATTATTTTGCACCCATTCAAAGTAGGAAACAGTAACCCCACCTGCACTTGCCAATACGTCCGGAACGATTAAAATTCCTCTTTCAGTCAAAATCTTGGTTGCTTCCCAAGTCGTGGGGCCATTGGCGGCTTCTACTACAATTTTCGCTTTGATTTTATGGGCATTTTCCTTCGTAATTTGGTTTTCAATAGCTGCTGGAACCAATATATCACAATCAAGCTGAAGCAATTCCTGATTGGTAATGGTATTCTTAAACAGTTTTGTTACGGTACCAAAGGAATCCCTTCGATCCAGCAAGTAATCAATGTCAAGTCCCTCGGGATTATGCAAAGCACCATAAGCATCGGAAATTCCGATAACCTTCGCACCGGCATCATGCATAAATTTGGCTAAATAGCTTCCGGCATTTCCAAAGCCTTGGATCACGACTCGAGCCCCTTCAATTTCAATTCCTTTCGTTTTTGCCGCTTCTCGGATACAGATGGTTACTCCTTTTGCTGTGGCAGATTCTCTTCCATGGGAGCCTCCTAAAACAAGGGGTTTCCCTGTGATGAATCCGGGGGAATCAAACTCCCTGATACGGCTATACTCATCCATCATCCATGCCATTATTTGCGAATTGGTAAATACATCTGGTGCTGGAATATCTTTAGTTGGTCCTACAAGCTGACTGATCGCACGCACATATCCTCTACTTAAGCTTTCTAATTCACGGAAGGACATTTCCCGGGGATCGCATACGATTCCTCCCTTTCCGCCTCCGTAAGGTAAATCAACAATACCCGCTTTTAAACTCATCCAAATGGATAGCGCTTTCACTTCATCCTCAGTAACATCTGGATGAAATCGTACCCCACCCTTTGTAGGTCCCACAGCATCATTATGCTGAGCGCGGTACCCGGTAAATACCTTTACCGTCCCATTATCCATTCTGATTGGAATTCTAACCGTTAACACTCTTATGGGTTCTTTAAGCAATTCATAAACTGGTTCAGGATAACCGAGTTTATCAAGAGCTTCCTTTATCACAGCCTGAGTAGATTGAAGAATATTTAGATTTTCTTCCTTCTCACTGTTTTGCTCCTGTCCGGCCATCACTTGATTTTCTCCCATGATTACCACCTCTAAAGATTGGTTATTTCAACTCTAATCCACGTCTTAGTATACACCCATCAGAGATTAATGAGAAGAAATTTCTTTATTTAATTCATAGAAAATCGCTTTCTCCTTATCAAAAGCAAATGAAACCTTTCCCAAAGTTCCATTTCGGTGTTTATCCAGACGGATAAGAATCTCCTCCCTTTCCTCATCCGATTCACTAACTCGATCTAAGGAGAAAATCACATCTGCTGACGCTTCCAGGTAGGAGAATCCCTTATCCTCTTTATCCGTATTTCTGGTAACTGCAACAATAATGGGAATATTCCATTGACGGGACCAATGATGGAGTATATACATGACCATGTAAGGATTTTCCACCCATTTGCTATCAGTTGTTTTGATGGGGACACGATGCAGATGATCAATAAATATGACAGGCGGTTTTCCTATGGTATGGGCAATTCTTTCTAAATAATGTTCCACTTCTTCCAAAGTTGTATCCATATTTCCTTCAACCGTCCATAAATATTTCGCCATTTCTCCATACGTTTTGTTTGCTTTCCCAATATCTTGAGGGTTTATTTTTCCTGTCAATATTTGCTGCGGAGATATTTTTAAAATACGCGCAATCGATCTCGACCACAATTCAAAGGTGGTCATATCCCATGTCACATACATCACCGGAATCCTTTGACCAGCGATTTGTTCGGCCATTTGCCGAAGAAACATCGACTTTCCCGAAGAAACGGTTCCTTGCAAAATATATAATCCTTCCTTTATCCCACCGCCCAACATTTGATCCAAACCATCAAATCCCGTTAAGACCCCCATATTCTTTCCGGTGTACCTCTTGAGATACTCCTCAAAAAATACAGTCAAATGCTTCACATCAGGGACAACGGGAACCGATAAATGGTCCTGAATGGTTTGGTTGATAATCTCAATAAAAATATTCAGTGGATTTTGGGCTTGGATAAATAAATGATTAATATCCTTAATCCCCTGAGGCAGGGGAAGGATATATACTTCCTTTGCCACTGAATCCAATCCTTGGGCAATTCTTCTGCTTTCTCTTCGTCCCATGTCGTCATTTGAAAAACATATAAAAACCCTTTTCCCAACAAAATATTTTTTATGGGATTCTTTAAAAATAACCGTTTGAGGCAGTGAAACCGCAGGCAACTGAACTTGTTCCAGAGAAAGGACATCAAAAATATTGCGGCAAAGAATAATATCATCAGAACCAGCCAGGGCCTTCATATTAAACAAAACATCTTCTCTTCCAATTAAAGCCTTATATTTGGGTTCTTTTCCTTCTTGAATATTCCTACCGATAATGTCCAACACTTCTCCATTCGGACCAATTATAGGAAAGATCAAATGATTTATAAAATACCCTGATATGTTTGATTTTCCTGCCTGAAATCCGATATGGGCCTTTTCAAAGCCAATGCGAAAGGCTTGGATAGTGTCTTTGGTTATCCCTCGATTTGTTAAGTATTGCTCCGCTTCCTCAGTTAATTGTCCTTCAAAGTACTTTACAAATTCCTCCAAATCCCTTGACGAGATACTTTGAGAAATAAACTGCTCTCCCATAAAAGCACCGCCGTTTCGATGATTTTATTTATTCAACGTGATCTTTACCAACTGATCAATCATATCTGAATAGTCCATACCAATGGCCCTGGCCGCATCAGGAAACAAACTGGTTTCCGTCATGCCAGGAAGAGTATTTACTTCAAGAATAACAGGATCAGAGCCATCTTTCGGAACAATAAAATCAACCCGGGAAAATGTCCGACATCCCAGCACCTGATGAGCTAAAACCGCCCATGATTGACATTTTTCCGTCATTTCCTGAGAGATTCTCGCTGGAATAATGTGGTCGCTCATTCCCGGAGCATATTTCGATTCATAATCATAAAAAGGATTCTTCGGAACAATCTCAATGACGGGAAGAGCCTTTATCCCCTTCCCTTTGCCCATTACACCAACCGTTACTTCAATGCCCTCTATAAATTCTTCCACCATGATCACACTATCGTATTGGGATGCCGTTTCTATTCCTTCAACAACTTCTTCCTCACTTCTCGCAATGGTTATTCCAATCGTTGATCCCTCTGAATTTGGTTTTATCACCAAGGGGAGGGATAAATTTATCCAAGGTTTTTCAATAGACAATTGGCTATCTTTGTTAATGATTACCTCTTTCGCCGTTCGGATACCTGCCTGAACAAACGACTGTTTCGCTTTATGCTTATCCATGGCAAGGGCACTGGCCAAAACCCCCGATCCAATATAAGGAATCTTTAATAAATCTAACAATCCCTGAACCCTACCATCTTCTCCATACTTGCCGTGGAGGGCAATATAAACTAAATCTACTTTTAAATCCGCCATTTGTTGTACTAAGTCTTTATTATCCGTAAAAAAAATCGGTTTGACAGAATATCCCTTTTCTGTCAAAGCGCGAATAACTCCCTCTCCCGTTTTTTTCGATACTTCCCTTTCAGTAGATTCTCCCCCATAAATGACACCAACCGTAATCATGAACAACACTCCTTCGCAAGATTCACTTTTCATTTTATCATTTATAAATAATATGCCATAATAAAAAAGGTTGAGAGAAATTATTTGAAAGGATGTCAAAATTGAGAAAAATTCTACTTGTTTTTGCCCATCCGGATGATGAATCATTTGCAACCGGGGGAACGATCGTAAAATATTCATCAATTGCAAATACGGAAATCCATCTCTTATGTGCAACTAGGGGGGAAGCCGGACAAACAGGTCATCCATCAATATGTACGAAAGAAGATTTGCCTTATGTCAGAGAAAAAGAGTTGCAAAAGGCTGCAAACATTCTGGGTATTGATCATATCCGTCTATTGGCCCACCGGGACGGAACCCTAGATAAAATTCCTACAGAAATTTTAGCCCAAGAAATTAAGGAATATATAGACGACTTTCACCCACAAATTGTGATTACCTTTCCACCCCATGGCATTTCCGGTCACCCCGACCATATCGCCATACAAAAGGCAACGA
Source organism: Microaerobacter geothermalis (assembly GCF_021608135.1). Lineage (NCBI taxonomy): Bacteria > Bacillati > Bacillota > Bacilli > Caryophanales > Bacillaceae > Microaerobacter > Microaerobacter geothermalis. The sequence goes on along the minus strand of NZ_JAKIHL010000009.1, from coordinate 52,810 downwards.
TGGCAGCGGTGAAAGAAGCATCAATCGTTCCATATCTCTATTATATTACAATTCCTGAATCATGGGTTGGAAAACGTACTTCTCCCCCTTATTCGGACCCTGATGAATCCATACATGCAGTGATTGAATGTGCAGAATACAAGGATCAGGTGGCCGAAGCATTAAGGGCCCACCGAACACAAAATAAATCAGTTGACCGGGCTTTCCCTGGAGTAAATCAAGGAAAAAATGATTCCGTAAGAACGGCTAACCATTATATATTGGCGTGGCCGGAACGAACCCTTCATAAACCTCTTGATGCTCTATAGATGCGGAACGAACTCTATATTTTGATTGATAGATCGTGAAATTGCCAAAAACGGAAGGAAATGACCCTTCCGTTTTTTAAAGAACAACGCCTTTCTTTTGTGTTATCAAAAATAGTTACAGATCTTGGCGATGGCATTTTCATTGAGGATGCACTGTCCATATTCATCCAGTACAAATGTTGTGACATTACTTGCCTCACCAAATTCTGAAAGGATAGAAATGACATTATTTAATTGATCTTCGGGCCAATCAATTTCATCAAATACCAGATAATAACCATTCTGGTAATGATATAAACTGCCGCCGTCGATCGGATAATGCTCAATACGTTTGGCAAATTGAATTACATCTTCAAAATCTGAAAAACGGTATACAATCAAATCACTCTCTTCAAGGGTGACTTGCATTTCATATAATTCATCTTCTTCTTCACGGTCAACTGATTCCGATTTGCCTCTTGTTACGATAACAACCATGCCTTGTGCCGGAAGGGCAAATACTTCCACAGCCACGGGGCCATAAACTTCGAATCCTAATTCATAGTATGCCTGTTCCATCATTTCATTAAACAGTTCATGAATCTTGGGAACATCACGCCACATATCTTCCTTCTCTATTCCCCGCTCAACGAGGTCGTCAAAGGTAAGGAAAAAACGAATCTTGTCCTGACTTAGACGCTCAACCTTCATGATGACCCCTCCCTTGCCATCCAATGGTACTACAGATTATGTTGTTCTGCTAGATTTGGTTCTTCTTATTTAACAGATTACTCAGGTATCTATAGTGATATTATATCACATGAAAAACCATAATCATAACCCAATAATATTTGTTATTCAGGGTTTGATGTGCTTTTCCCAGCTTATTTAAGATGAAAAGTTTAGGAATAATTTACCGATCAATTTCTTTTACCATGTCAGCAGGAATTTATCTATAAACCAAGAAGTTTTAATTATTTAGATGTGGAAGTAAAGATTCATACGTCCGCTTGTCGAGTTCGTCACAGAAGTGATTCAGGCCCGCTTCAAGTCTAAAGAATGGAGCCCTCAAAAACATCTGGGTATTTCAAGGGTGGAGTCAGTTTGAGGGCCAATTTCCGTTCTTTAGACTTTCCGCTTAGTACGAACTCGAAGGCAGTCCTTAGTGAATTCTTTAATTCCGTCTATATAGATTAAATCGTATGCAGGAACTGCTAAAGAAAGGGTGCCCAAAGCAAATGACAAAAAAATTCTTAATGATTCTTACCTCAATCTTAATCATCGTTCTCATGATCTCCGGTTGCGGAGATCAAACAAGGGAAACAGCTGCACCTGAATCATCAAAAGTAAACAACACCAAAGAAAATGATGGCGTCTCAAAACCAATAGCAGAGCCTGATCCTGTGACAGAGAAGCAAACCCCAGACTCTGAAAAATCGGAAGAATCCTCTGAAGACAACCCCCCCGAAGATGAGCTCTCTGCAGATGAAAGATATTATGTGAATCCCAATAATTTTCGCATCTATCCTGTAGACAAAAATAACAACAAGAAAATTGTCTTGTTAACTTTCGATGATGCTCCATATGGAGATGCCACATTGGACATTTTAAATATACTGGACAAATATGATGCAAAAGCCATTTGGTTTATCAATGGAATCTATGCGGTAAGAAATAAGCCATTATTAGAAGAGATTGCCAATAGAGGACATGTGCTTGGAAACCATACCTGGGAGCATGATTTTCTGCGAAAAATGACTCCTGAACAGGTGCGTAAAGAAATCGTTTCTGTCAGCGATTTGATAGAAGAGGTTACCGGGGAGCGTCCAAAATATTTCAGACCTCCATTTGGCCAAAACTCCGATATATCCTTGCAGGTTATCAAAGAGGAGGGGATGCAGACCATGAACTGGTCCGTGGGTTCTTTAGATTGGAACACACCTGCTCCCGCTCCGGATGAAATCACGAAACAGGTGTTAAGCACCATGCACAATGGGGGAAATATCCTGTTTCATGATAAAACCATCACCGCCCAAGCCTTGGACGATATCCTTAAGAGCTTGTCTGAGCAGGGTTACCGCTTCGTGGTTCCCACTGAGGTTAGACCGGAATAATAGACATGCCTCCTGCCAATAATAAGGGAAACTTGATTCAATAACATTGGCACAAGGAGGCATTTTGTTATGGGACCAGATCCAAAAGTTGAAGGAAGGAATCAATTTTTTGTAGATGTTGACCGAATGATTAATGAAGGTTTAGGAGGGGGACAAGTAACAGAAGATAACGGTCTGATTGATTCTGCACTGGATTTTGAAGAGGAATCTCCCCCTACCCTGAATGGTCAACCGATGGATTGACAATTATTCGCTCCCTACTGAAACCCGGGTAAATTCTTTTCTCAGCTTTCGCCAGCTTCTCCAACGCATAAAGTTATGAACAAAAAGGTATATGGAATAGATCGCAAAGGTAATCAAACTAATCATGGGAATTTTAAAAAAACTGTAAGCCAAGAGAATTCCTGAAAGTATGGACTGAAGTACGATCCCCATGCTTCTGTCATTCCCAAAAGCCTTTTTTATGTTTCCCCATAAGATAATAAGAGTAATATATTGAATCAGGAATGTAGCAAAAAATCCCCATGGAGTAAATATAAGGGCGGATAGCCACTCACCGGCCGTATCCATGGAGAGTGCAGGGAAATTAATTGAATTGTACAGTCCAGAAGACATCACAATCAGCAATAATGCGAACATATTAAGAAAAAAAGAAAACACATTCGATCCCCCCACAAATAGAACAGCGTTAAAGGACATCAAAAATATATATGAATGGGGGGATGAAAGTATTCTTTTATTCAATTTAGGGTACTTGAGAATAATGCTGCACATTCCAATATTCCTCTTCGGAAATTCCAAGACCCTCGATTAGATATTGGATCATTTCCTTAACTTCTTGAGCATTTTCTGACTTGTTATTGTCAAGTATGTCTCTCTGTTCTTTAGCGAAGGCTTTCGCTGTTTCAACAGATATTGCTAAATTACGTTTTTTAGCTTCTTGAAATAATAATGTATCCTCTACGACCTTATTTATTGCTTTTTGTCGAGCGTTAGGTTCCCCTTGAATTGTTTCTAAGAAAAATTGGTAATTATTAACTTCATTAGCATCGATAGGCTCCCCGTTAACTTTTCCAATAGATTCTTGTACTAAACTGTTAGATGCTATTTGTTTCCCAAAAACACTGAAATTTTTATATGAAGACTCACCACTGGTAGATCCAAATAATGCAAGTGATGCCCTGGATTAGGGTTCTTCAGCACGCACATTTTTGAAAAATGGTAGATTTTTTTCGATCACCGAAATAAATTATAGAGGTTGTATAGTAATAATCCTCTGATCTTCCCACTTATATAACCAAAAAGCGATAGATCTATATGAGTCACTAATGGATATTGAGTAGAAAAGATAAAAGGGAATCTCCAATAAAGGAGTTCCCTTTTTTTCTCACTTCTCTTTTTTATCACTTAAATCCCAATCTACTTCAATCCCATAAGGAACAGGATCAGTCGCTTTGTTCCACTTAAACCCCTGAATGCGCAGACGGCAGCTGTCACAGAGACCGCATGCCAACTCATCTCCCAGATAACAGGAAGTAGTGAGATGATAGGGAACTCCCAGTGATAACCCCCATTTGATCGTTTCCCCCTTTGACAGTTGAATCAGGGGAGCCTTGATCATTATTCTTTCGTTAGAAACACCGGTTTTTGTTGCTAAATTCACTGTTTCTTCCATTGAACGGATAAACTCCGGCCTGCAGTCCGGATACCCGCTGTAATCTACATGGCTTACCCCAATATAGATGACCCTTGCTCCCATAACTTCAGCATATGCCGTTGCCAGAGAAAGAAAAGTCAAATTCCTTGCCGGCACATAAGTGTCAGGAATATCTTCCTCCACCCCATCCTGCCTCACTTGTATGTTGTCATCCGTTAGGGCGCTCCCCCCAATTTGCTTTAAAAAATCCAGGGGAACGATAAGATGCTTCTTTACATTGTAAAATTGGGCGATCTGTTTAGCCTGCTCAACCTCTCTCCGATGCCGTTGCCCATAGTCAAAAGTAATGGGATACAATTCATATCCTTCCTGTTTGGCAATCCCCATACAAGTGGTACTGTCCAAACCTCCACTTAAAACCACCACCGCTTTTTCTTTTTCCATCCTAAACACCTCGCATATCCGGATCCCATATCCATTTATGAATCTGGAGATTTAATTTCGCATCCTTCAAATAATGCCGCCCTGCCTTCTCCTTCAATATCCATTCCACCAAATCTCGGGGAGATACCATAGAAAAAACCGGACTGAATAAAATCTGGCCTTGTTGATAATGGTTTTCTATGATGTCAAGGGCCTCCTGAAAATCCTCTCTGTTGGCCACAACAAATTTTATTTCATCGTGATCCTGCAACAGTGAGAAATTGTTGGTGATCATCTTTCCCTTTTCACCACTGCCAGACAGCTTATAATCCATAATAAAACGAACCTTGCTACCTACCGTTGTTATTTCTTTTCTTTGCTGTGTAAATGGCCGCAGATCAATGGCTCCATTGGTTTCAATATGAACGTCCTTTACAATGTCCAGTTCGGAAAGGGCATGGATGAGGTCCATTGACTTCCCTCCATGGATAAGAGGCTCCCCGCCAGTTAAACAGATATATGGATTCCCCAGATTTGTCACTTGCTCCACAATCTCCCTGGTTGTTGCGTAAAATTCAGGTAGAGCCGGTGAGTAGCTGTAAGGGGTATCACACCATTTACAGCGCAAATTGCAGTGAAAGAGGCGGATAAATGTGGTCGGATAACCAGCTTTTAATCCTTCCCCCTCCACCGTTTCAAATATCTCAACCATCGGAAGTGTCATTTCCATTATGATTCATCCTCCATCCAGGAGCGCAGGAGTTTGGCATAACTGGTTGGCGTTTCATATAAAACCAATTCTTCAATTCTTAGTCCGTTTTCTTTTAATCCTCGGGTAGCCAATGCTTTATCCAACACTTCCCATATCCATACAATCATATTTTCCGCTGTCGTGTTCATTTGTGGAAGAACCTCATTTAGAAATTGGTGATCCAGCTTCTGTTTGATTTCTTGTTCATAAATTTCCTTTATTTCACTAAAGTCCACCACGATCCCAATCTCATTGAGAAAACCGCTTAAAGTAATATCCAGACGGTAGGTATGTCCGTGAAGATATTTACATTTCCCCTCATACTGATGCAAAAAATGGGCTGAATCAAAGGTAAAAGATTTTGACACCGCTACCCTGTGTTGATGATACCTTAATTTTTCAGGTTGATTTCGATGGTTGATCATTTTTATCCTCCTTTTGAATTTGAAAGGGAGAAACTTTGTCTACAAGCTGAAATATCCACTCCAAAGGGAGTGGATATTTAGGTAACATTTCACCATAAATGTTGATATGGGAACAGTCAATTCCCAACCATGACATCTTCTCCCTAGTATTTTTTAACGAGTGGTGGGTTTACGACACTCGATACATAGAAATTATTAGCTATGGCCATTATACAATCTTATCGTAACAAATAACCTCTTAGTTGAAAAGGATAATATTCGAATTCGCGTTTTATCATGACCAACTATACGGCTATAATACATAGGTTTCCAAGCCATGGGCACATCCATCTTCATCATTTATTTTTGCGATTCCCAATCCGCATCCATCTGAATGGCAACTGCACGAACCGGAGATCCATCGACACCGACAATTTTTAATGGGAATGCGCAAATTAACGGATTTGGGAAATCAATCGATTCAATATTGGTTACATTCTCAGCAATAATTCCATTTACTGCGGCAATTGCGTCATGTACCGGAAATGACGTGCCTCCGGTAAGATCTATATTGATGGCATCAATAAAAAACGTACGAATTCCCCGGCGAATCATTTTATCTATCACTTCCACATTCACATATGGGTGACGAAAGTATTTTTCCTCCCCGGCATACCGGGACCAACCTGTATGGAATAATACAATTTTCTCCGGAGCCAGTTGATCAAGGTAAGGCTCGACATCCTGCAGGGTAATCTCTTCCTGTTCTCCTTTTCCAGTAACAGGGATTACCACTCCTGTCCCGATAAACAATCTCAAATCAGACTCATCAATACGCTGTCCATGGTTACAAAAGTGGTACGGTGCATCAACATGGGATCCTGTCTGCGATCCAATATGGACATAATGAAGGTTATATCCCTCTTTCTCAATCGTAGTGGCAATGCTTATTTTAGGTTGGGGATCACCAGGATAAACAGGTGTGTTATTGGTTAACGGCATGGATAAATCTATAATTTTTTGGACCTTAAACATGTGCCTAAACGCCCTTCCCTTTAATTTGTGTCAATATTCAGTATAAATATAAAAAGCCTTGTATATAAAGGCTTTACGATTTAGCAGGGTTGGAGCGGATGACGGGAATCGAACCCGCGTTGTCGGCTTGGGAAGCCGATGTTCTACCATTGAACTACATCCGCAATTCTTTATATGATGATTTAATTATATACACATTCACGGGGAACAAGTCAAGACACGACAGGAATCTATCGCTGAAATACCCGGGTATTTTCGAGGTCTCCGTGTGAATCTTCAGTGCCGTCTATAAACTATACATGAAAAAGGAACCGCCCATTGACGGTTCCTTTTGAGATTCCTTTCAAAAGTAGCAATCCCTTACAATACCGGATTTTCATGTTTTGCTTTTAATCTCAACCAGCGGCGCTGTACTTCTTCATCAAAGGCCTTCAAATAATGTTCGTACTCCGGTTTTAACAAATGTTTCGTTTTCCCAAGCATTTTTAACCAGTCACTGACAGGTACCCTTTTCCCTTTTTCTTCTGGATCATAGGTAATGGTGGTGATTCCCTGTTCCACTTCGTATAGAGGGAAGAAACAGCTGTTCACTGCAGCCTCAACGATGGTCGTTCCTTCTTCTTCCTTGGACTTCCAATTCAGCGGACAGGTAATTAATATCTTCCCATATACCATTCCTACGTTGTTGGCATACCATTGAGCCTTTGCCGCTTTTTTCACCAGGTCTTGAGGGAAGGCTTCCGTGCCGGTAAAGACATACGGAATATTGGTGGCAGCCATGATTTGCGGAGTATCCTTGTGGTGGAAGGGCTTCCCACCCTGTTTCTCACCAATGTTGGAAGTGCTGGTCATATGACCAATTGGTGTGGAGTAGGAAAGCTGGCTTCCCGTATTCATATATCCTTCATTATCGTATTCAAGGATGATCATCTTATGGTTCCTTAATGCTGTTCCGATGGCAGGACCCATTCCAATATCCATACCTCCGTCTCCGGTAATCATAACAAAGGTAAAATCATCCGGAAGCTCAATTTCACCCCGTCTTTTTCTTTCAAAAAACATCTCCACTAACCCGGAAAGAGTCGCTGATCCATTTTGGAATAAATTATGGAGATAAGTAGCTTTATGTGAGCTGTATGGATACCCTGTGGTGGTTACCATCGCACATCCAGTGTGGAAAAGGGTAACAATATTGCCTTCAATTCCTTTGAAAAATAGCTCAAGTCCTGGAAAAATCCCACATCCTGGACAAGCTCCATGCCCTGGAGCAATACGCTTTGGCTTACCCGTTAAAGCACGAAGGGGCGGAATTTTAACGTTAAGTTTTCCGGTACTTTCATCGGGTGTTACTTGAATAAGGCCTGTTTTTAGTTGTTCTGTTTTTAGAGGTTCTAAAATTTTCTTTGGTGCATTTTCCTTTTTACCTGGAGTAACGCCAAAGTAATCAAAGGGCTTCTCAGCATATCCCTTATCAACGGCATCTAATGCAAGATTAAAAAAGCTTTCCGCATCATCGGCATAGAAATCCTTCCCGCCAAGGCCATAGATTCTGCTGATGCAAATGGTCTGATTATCCTTGTCATCTTTTAAAGCGGCCTTAATCTCATGGGTCAAATTGCTGCCATGGCCGCCAAAGGAGTCAGCCCGCTCCCCAATCACTAAAGCTTTCACATGTTTTAACGCTTCAGCAATTTCTTTCGCCGGGAAAGGACGGATAATATTGGGACTGATCACCCCAGCCTTAATTCCTTTAGCTCTTAACTTATCCACGACATCTTTTGCAGTTTCTGCCGCAGAGTTAAGGAGAAATACCGCCACTTCGGCATCATCCATTTGATAGAGATCAAGAACCGGATATTCTCTACCGGAAATTTCTTTCCACTCCGCCATTAATTGCTGAAATACTTCTCCTGCTCGATACATGGCCAATGATTGTTGATATTTATTGTTAATGTAGTCAGGATCATTCATGTAGGGTCCAATCGTGACCGGATTTTTTGGATCTAATGCATGAACAAATCCTTCTGGTATGGGACCAATGAAGTTTTGCACAACTTCCCTGTCGGCAAAATACTCCACCCGACGCTTCTGGTGAGAAGTGAAGAATCCATCAAAAGCCACAATGACTGGAAGTCTTACTTCCGGATGTTCAGTCAGTTTTGTTGCAATGATATTCATATCATAAACAGCCTGGGGATCCCTAGCCAACAGAATGGGCCAGCCAACGTTTAGTGCGTAGTAAAGGTCAGAATGATCTCCGCGAATATCTAAAGGACCGCTGACTGAACGGGTAACCAGATTTAAAACCATAGGAAAACGAGTCCCTGATTGGACTGGCAGTTGCTCCAACATATATAGAAACCCATTGGCACTGGTGGCATTAAACACACGTCCCCCACCTGTTGAAGCTCCATAACAGATCCCAGCGGAGCCATGCTCACCGTCTGCGGGGATCAACACAATATCATGTTCACCCCTTGCTTTCATTTCATCAAGAAACTCTGCAATTTCCGTAGAAGGAGTAATTGGAAAATATCCCATCACATGATAATTGATTTGAGCAGCCGCTTGTGCTGCCATCTCATTTCCAGTTTTAAATTCAATTTTTTGTGTTGCTTTCCCCAACTTTTCTTTTTCCTTATCTAGTTCAATCGCCATTATTATCCCTCCCATGATTCCATTCTTTAATTAGCCGCCGCTAACACAAAGCGATGTTTAACCATATGGTCTTCTGCATAATCATCGGTCTCCCGCTGTTTTGTGAGGGCTTCTGTGGGACAAACGGTTACACATTTTAAACAGCCCTTGCAATATTGGTAATCAATCCCCTGCAAGAACATTTGCGGACGGCCTCTTTTATCTTCTTTCTGTTCCCAAACAAAACAGAAATCGGGACAAACGGTATCACATTGGGCACAATGAATACATTTATCTTCCTCAAATGCTGGAAGAAATCCTTGACGGGATCCGCTTAAATCTTTCAATATACTGTTTCCAGGGTTGGTAATCATTCCGCCCAGGGGCTGAGTTTCATAACCAAGAAGGGGTTCAGGACGTACAAACTGCTTTCCTTTTGCTCCTTCAGGTGCATCGTAGGTTTTAAATTGAACCTCATGGTACCCTCTATCAAAAGTACGAATATTTGCTTCTACTAAATGGGGGTACTTTTCTTCAAATGTAGCCCGGATCACATTTTTCATGGATTCGGGATCCAGAAAATCGCAAACCCTAAACAAAGCACCCAACATCGCTGTGTTTACCCTTGTTTTTTCTTCAACAGCAATGGAAAGTGCATCAACCACTGCGACGGTTCCTGATTCCAGATGTAACTGCTCTTTAATTCTATCGGGGTTTTTTGTGGTATTGACAAGCATAACTCCATCAAGATAAAGCCCGCTGGCTACATCGATAGTTCTAAAAAGTGCTTCATGAAATACCCCAACCACATGAGGACGTTCAATGGGACTACTAGCCCTAACTATTTGGTCTTTTTCACAAATTCGGATAAACGATTTTACTGGTGAGCCCTTTTTTTCTGAGCCATAAGATGAAAAGTGAGCCCCATTCAGCCCTAACCCAAGGACAACTGCTTCGGCCAACATCTTTCCTGCTAGATGAGCTCCTAAGCCACCAATAGATTCAAGTCGTATTTCAAAAAAACCCAGTTCGTTCTTTATAGGTAATTGAGACATTCTTTTTACCTCCTCCTATTCTACCTCTCCCAAAAATAAAGAAGGGACATCATTCTGTGCTTTCTTTTTTAATAATTGTAACAGATGAAAACTAATAGTACAACAGAAAAATTCTCTAAGTTCAATATCGAATGTTTTATTTTTTGAAATCGCTTTAGTTATTGATATATCTACTACCATTTGTGAACTTTGTCACATTATCACGCATCAGCTGATATGCAACAGATAAGCTGTAATTATAACACAGGTCTATCGGGCATAAAAAAAGAAAGATTTGAAAATCTCTCTTTCTGCAATATTTATTTGCTTAAAGTCGGTGGAGGAAGGGGAACCTTAATTGTAACTCCAGCCATGATATTTCTGGGATTTTCTATGGCATTATACTCTGCTAAAAAAGGGACATATCTTTTATCCTTATAATAATACATGGTAATCGAATACAGTGTTTCACCTGGCTTAACACGATGGAAGACGATTTTATCATAGCCAGTCTGTTCTTTATGTTGATCATCATTTTTCCTTGTATTCTCTTCCTTTCCCCGATCTAGCGGTTCATCGTACTTCTGATCTACTTTATTCTGAACAGTGTCATTACTTTCCATACTTAAATCATTACTATCCTCATTTAAGTCATTTCTTTCTTGTGGAATTGATGAATCAGTATTCCCCCATGTAACGGAGGTCACATTTGTTGTCGATGGAACATCCCGATAGATAAAGACATACCAGACGATGATAAAAACAATGATAAGGATAAAAACAAACAACAGACCCAACCTGCTCAGATTAATGGATGTTTTTCGGTGGACCGTACTTCTGGGGGGAAGTGAAGCCCCAATCGAATGCTCTTTCTCTAAGCGGCCTCCCTTTATGCCATCCATTTTCTTTCTTAAGTGGGAAGCCTGATCATTTAGTTTGTTTTCTTTTTTATCTTCGGCCATGACCATCCACCTTCTCTGCTATCTATATCTATCCAACGTATTCGACATTTCTTTGTCATATCCTGCTATATAGATAGATGATTGGTACGACTGGATATCCAATTCTTTTGAATCATTAACCCTAAGGTAAAATCAATGACAAAGTGGGCCACCATAGGGGAAAAAAGTCTACCGGTAAATTGATAAAGCCATCCCAAGGACATGCTGATGAGAAAAAGGGTTATCATTAAAACCCATTTTTTATAATAGCGAAAATGAATAAGGGTAAAGATCAAACTGGCTATCCAAATGCCAAATTTGGTTTGAATGACACCGCGAAAGAAAAATTCTTCTGATATCGAAACAATAAAGGCAATGGTAAAAATATGTATGACCGTTCTGTTTTTAAAAATCTTTTCGTTAATTCCTCCATCATCAAAATATGAAAACGGCAGCCATTTCATCATAATTAAATCAAAAAAAACCACAAGAATTCCAAGCCCCAAACCCAAGAAACCATCCCTTATCCACTGATTGGCTGAAACAAGTGAAGTGATGGAAAAAGGAGTTAGAGCATAAATACCAAGAATCCCTAAAACAAACGTGATCCCCTGTGTCAAGTAAAGGTTAACCAATAAAGTTTTTTCATTAAGTTCTTCAATCGAGATTTTTCTCAATGTTTCCACCTTCCATCATTATCATTTGCCCGATGGTTAAGCGCCATGAATCCGCGGTTCCATTTTTCACCTTTATTTTTTATACTATAGGAGGATAGAGAAAGGAGCAGTCCTATGGGTCGATTAAGCAAAAGAGATTTTCTCATTGTCTATTCTATTATTATCCTTATATTTTTTTCCCTAACCAGCTTTTTACTTGGGGCCTATATTTCAAAGAAACAGATGGAAAAACAGATCATGTCCCTATCCATGGAGCTGGAACGTGTAAAAGAAGAACAAACCACCCCCATAAAAGATGAACCTCAATACCTTCAAACTGACTTTGTTAACTACTATTATAATGTACTTCTTCCCTATGAGAAGTTTAAAGAGCAACAAATACAATATATAAATAAATTATCCATTCTGTCAGATAGAGTGGATCAACTGGCTTTAAGTTCAGATATGAAAGAAATGACCGCCTCAGTATTAACTGAAGTTAAAGGAGCTCTTATTTCCAAATCTTCTCCCCTGCTTCAGCAAAGCCAAAAAGAAATAGTAAATGCCCTACAATCTTATTTAGATGGGCTGAGTTCCATATTTCGCATGGATTTATCAACCTCAAAACCCCTTTCCTTACTTATTCCTGAGATGCCACAAATGACTCTGGGTAAAACCATGGGATTAAAGGGTCAATTACTTTTTTATCAGGCAATGGTGAAGTGGGAGGAAATATATGTAACTAAAAAAAAATCTTCACCATTGATAAACAAAGATAATCTAACTTTGAGCGAATGGAATACTTTGACCGTTAACGAAAAAAATTATATGACAGCAAAGATGCTTCTTCAAAAACAAATCTTGTCCACCTATCGTGCCGAAGATATAACCGTTCGGATTGATGCCTATGTTCAATCAGGAATAGAAGAAGAACCGGATAAGAAAACGATTTACTCCATCCTATTGCTTCTCCAAGCCACCGATTCGTTGAAAAAAGGTGATTTCCGTGAGAAAGTAGGAGTTTGGTATAGTAAGAAGGACCTTGTTTTAATACCTTTATTTAACTAATGTTTTACAAAAGATTTTAATATGGAAAGCTTGAAATATTGTTGAAGTAAGTCTACAATGGGTACTGTAAAGTCCCCATTTATAATTCGATTTTAGGAGGTAATTAACATGGCTTATTACACTTGGGTGGATAAGGAAACCTGTATTGCTTGTGGTGCATGCGGAGCCACTGCACCAGATATCTTTGACTATGATGATGAGGGCTTAGCCTACAACATCATCGATAACAATGCAGGAACTGCAGAAATTCCAGAAAATCTATGGGATGACATGCATGATGCAGCTGACGGCTGCCCAACAGATTCCATTAAAGTATCCGAAAGCCCCAAAGAATAATTGATCGTGATAAAGATGTCAGATCCATTCGATCTGGCATTTTTTTGTCCGATTTTTTCATTGATGTACTTCTGAGATACCTTTTCTATAGACAAATCTATAGAATTCATTAAGTGTAGCCTTCAAGTTCGTACGAAAGTCTAAGACTTTTATTGTATCAATATTCTTTCCTATTACTACCGAAATTGTTATAATGACAGATGATTACCAATTTTTTAAGGAGGGTTATACATATGGCATTTGAAAACAAAATCGTTGATGCCTTCATTGAGATTCCTGCAGGAAGTCAAAACAAGTATGAATATGACAAGGAGAACAAGGTTTTTCGTTTAGACCGTGTATTGTTTTCACCAATGCATTACCCTACTGAATACGGTTATTTGGATAACACGCTAGCCCTTGATGGAGATCCTTTAGATATTCTTGTCCTTACAACTTTTCCAACCTTCCCAGGTTGCGTTATTTCCTCTCGGGTGATTGGAGTACTAATCATGTCAGATGACAAGGGCCAGGATGAAAAACTTCTTGGGGTTCCTGTCGATGATCCCCGCTGGAATGGAGTTAACTCATTAGATGATGTATCTCCCCATATTTTAAAAGAGATTGCCCATTTCTTCCAGGTTTATAAAGACCTTGAAAACAAAAAGACTGAAATCGTTGGCTGGGAGGGCCCGGAAAAAGCTGCCCAGTTAATCGAGGAATGTCTTGCCAGATATCAGCAAAATAAATAATTTATAGTATTTCCGAACATTACCTTTAATCTCTGATAAAAATGTTCATATTTTTATAAAAAACCCCCTTGACGGTTCATCAGAATCGTGTTAAATTTATCAACAATTAATCCTGAATTTAATGCGAAAAGCAATGACGGGAAAGGGTTTTTATGGAAAATCCAAAGAGAGTCGTCGTTTGGTGAAAGGCGATGTTTTTCCTTCTAACCTGAGCATCCCTGAGCTGTAAGCTGAACGTAACCGCAGGGTTATCAGTAGGTTTTACCGGGTGGATTCCGTTATCGATTTGGTCATAGACCAGCTGAGGTTATAACTGCGAAGTTATAACAAATGAGGGTGGTACCGCGAAGCAAACCTCTCGTCCCTCACTACAGGTGTAGTGGGTGGATGTGAGGTTTTTTATATTTTTCTTAAAAGAGATACAAAGGAGGAAAAAATGATGTGGACTGAAAAAACCATGCTGCGGATTCCTGGACCAACCCCTATCCCACCAAGGGTGGTTCATGCGATGGGAACTCCAATGATCGGACATCGCAGCGGAGCTTTCTCAAATCTTCTTGTACAGGTTTCCGAAGAATTAAAGCCCATTTTCGGAACAAAGGAAAATGTATACATTTTAACAGGGAGCGGAACTTCTGGTCTGGAAACCGCTGTTGTGAATGCCATTGCTCCAGGTGAAGAGGTGGCAGTGATTGTCACAGGAAGTTTTGGCGACCGGTTTGCAAAGATTAATGAAAAATTTGGAATAACAACCCATCGATTAGATCTGGAATGGGGAAAAGCATGCACACCAGAACTTTTGGCTTCATTTCTTGATCAGCACCCTCAGGTTAGCGCCGTATTTGCAACCTATTGTGAAACCTCTACAGGAGTGCTAAATCCTGTTGATCAACTGGCTAAGGTTGTCAAAGAGAAAACAGATGCTCTCTTTATCGTGGACGGCGTTAGCTGTTTAGGGGCGGTTCCATGTAAAATGGATCATTGGGGGATTGATGTTTTGGTTACTGGTTCTCAAAAAGCATTGATGCTGCCGCCAGGATTAGCATTTATCGCAGCAAGTCAAAAGGCATGGGACAAAATTGAATCCAATCCCCGTCCTCGTTTTTATCTGGATATGGTAGCATATCGAAAGAATTATGAAAAAGAAACTTCTCCTTATACTCCTGCCGTATCCTTAATCTTTGGATTAAGGGAAGTTTTGCAAATGATAAAAGAGGAAGGTCTTGAGGAGATTGTCAACAGACATGAAATTATGAAGGAGATGACTAGAGCAGGAATAAAAGCATTAAACCTGCCCCTCTTAGCTGAGGATCAATATGCATCTCCAACGGTAACTGCCATTGCCAATTGCCCCCGTTATGATTCTGAAGAATTAAGAAAAATATTAAGAACCAAACATAATCTCGTGTTGGCAGGCGGACAAAATCATTTGAAAGGAAAAATATTCCGAATTGGTCATATGGGTTACTGTGACGCCTCTGATGTCCTGATCACTCTTTCTCTTATTGAACTTGCCCTTACCCAATTGAATGTTTCCATTGAACTGGGCAAAGGTGTAAAAGCCGCACAGGAGGTGCTCCTTCAATATGTATAAAGTATTAATCAGCGATCCTTTAAGTGAATATGGGATTCAAAGACTGCTGGAAGCCGACGATGTCGTCGTTGAGCGAAAAGTTGGATTAAAAGAAAATGAACTGATTGAAATCATCGGTGAATATGATGCTCTATTGGTAAGAAGCCAAACAAAAGTAACAGCAAAGGTAATTGAAGCAGGAACGAAGTTAAAAGCCATTGGACGTGCCGGAGTGGGTGTCGATAATATTGATCTAAAAGCAGCCACCCGGGCAGGTGTCGTTGTGATCAATGCCCCTGATGGCAACACCATTTCAACCGCTGAGCATTCCTTCGCCATGCTGATGGCCCTCGCAAGAAATATTGGTCAGGCCCATGCCTCTACAAAAAACGGTGAGTGGAAAAGAAAGGATTTTGTCGGAGTTGAACTGAATAAAAAAACTCTGGGGATTATTGGACTTGGACGTATTGGTGGTGAAGTGGCCAAGCGTGCCAAAGCATTTAACATGAATGTGATTGCCTACGATCCATTTCTGACGGAAGATAGAGCAAAAAAGCTGGGGGTACAATTTGGCACCTTCGAGGATGTCATTACCAAGGCTGATTTCATCACCCTTCATACCCCGTTAACCAAAGACACAAAATATATCATTAACTCTAATCAATTTGCCAAAATGAAAGACGGTGTTAGAATTATCAACTGTGCTCGTGGGGGACTTATTAATGAAAAGGCATTATATGAAGCCATTATTACCGGTAAAGTAGCTGGGGCAGCATTGGATGTTTTTGAACAGGAACCGCCCGTTGAAAATCCATTATTTAATCTTCCCCAGGTATTAGTTACTCCCCATTTGGGAGCATCTACGATTGAAGCGCAGGAAAACGTAGCCATCGATGTTTCTGAGGAGATTCTCCATATTTTGCGCGGTAAGGCCTTTAAAAATGCAGTAAACCTTCCGTCTATACCATCAGAAGTGATGCAAAAGGTGGAACCCTTCTTCAACCTAGCTGAAAAGTTGGGAAAATTTGTTGCCCAAACCTCAGTTGGAGCCCTGCAGGAGATTTTGGTGACTTATTCCGGAGAACTGACCCAGGTGGATACCTCTCCCCTTACCCGTTCATTATTAAAGGGGGTTTTAAGCTATCATCTGGGAGTAGGAGAGGTAAACTATGTAAATGCCCCACACCTGGCAGAAATGAGGCATATTACCGTTACTGAACAGAAGTCATCTTCCAATAAGGGCTTCACGAATTTGATCACCGTTACCTTAAAAACCAATCAAGAAACAAAATCTGTAGCAGGGACACTATTAAACGGCTATGGTGCACGTATCGTAAAAATTGATCAATACACGATTGACGCTTCTCCTGAGGGCCATCTGATTTTGATCCATCATCATGACCGTCCAGGAGCCATAGGTCGGGTGGGAACCCTGCTCGGCAAAAATGATGTGAACATTGCCGCCATGCAAGTAGGGCGTAAGGATGTTGGCGGCGATGCCATTATGCTTTTGACTGTTGACAAACAGGTCTCCCCTGATGTGCTTGACGAATTGGGAGAACTGCATGAGATTCATAGCGTAACAGAAGTCGATTTATAAGAACTTTTGCATAAGAAACCCCTTTATATAGAAACGGAACTAAAAATTCACACGTCCGCTAGTCGAGTTCTAACAACGAAGCGATTCAGTCCGCTTCGTGGCTAATGAACGGAGCCCTCAAAAACATCTGGGTATTTCAACGATGGAGTCAGTTTGAGGGCTAATTCCGTTCCTTAGCCTCTCCGCTAAGTTCGAACTCGAAGGCTGTCCTTAGTGAATTCTTTGATATGAAAATACATTTTCATATCAATTTGTGACTCTACAGGTCATGGATGTTTAGTTCCGTTAATACATTTCAAAGGAGTTTTAACTTTTTTATTGCAATGGAAAACGGGCAGTAAATGAAGTTCCTTCTCCCAGTCTGCTATGAACGGTAATAGTTCCTCCATGTGTCTCCACAATATTTTTCACGATAGCCAGACCCAAACCAGTACCGGATTTTCCCCTGGTTCTTGCTTTGTCCGCTTTATAAAATCTTTCAAATACAAAGGGTATATCATCTTCAGGAATCCCGCTTCCCGTGTCTTCCACTTGGAGATTGAGATAATGTTTATCTGCCCAACTTCGAACAAACACCTTTCCGCCCTCATGGGTATGCCGAATGGCATTGTCAATCAGATTGGTTAATACCTGTTCCAAACGGTCCGCATCAGCCTTGATTAATGGTATAGGTTCTGCAATATCTTTTATCAGAAAAACCTTCTCTTCCTTAGATAAGGCAGTAAATTTTCTCATTACTTTTTCAATCAGATGTACCATATTAACATGGGACAATTCCAATACGGTATTTCCAGCCTCCATCCTGGCCAAATCCAAGAGATCATTAACCAGTCTGCCCATTCGTAATGATTCATCATAAATGATTCGGGCAATTTCTTTTCTTTCCTCTGGAGAGGCGGCTACATCATCAACGATAGCTTCACTATACCCTTGAAGCATAGAAAGGGGAGTGCGCAGCTCATGGGAGACGTTCGCAACGAAATCCTTTCTAAGCTTGTCCAATCTCCTTTCTTCCGTCATATCCCTTAGTACAGCAACAACCCCTCTGATTTGAGCCATATCATACAAGGGAGCCATAACCACTGACCATGTTCTCCCTTGAACTTGAATATCCGTATGCTGTTCCTTTTCTTCCTTATATACCATTTCCAACAATTGAAGGAGGGGTTCTGGCAAATCGATAGCAGCACTCTTATCATGATTTTGAAACTTCCAACTGCGCAAAAATTCCTCAGCCGGAGGATTGGTCACTATGATTTGCCCTTCCTGGTCCACGGTAATGACTCCATCTGCCATACTTCTTAAAATACTGGACAATTGTTCTTTTTCCCTGGATAAGGCATGAATTAGTTCATCAAGATGCTTGGCCATATAATTAAAGGTTGATGCCAGGTCCCCAATCTCATCATCGGAACGTATGGATACCGTAGTGGAGAATTCCCCTCTGGAAATTCTATCCGCCGCTTTTTTCATTTGACGAAGGGGGTTGGTAATTCGTGTAGAAAGAAAGAATGCAAATACAGTGGTTAGAGCAATCCCAATAATTGCCCCATAAATGATCAGTTTTTTCGTTCCTCTGGTGGTTTCTATCAGTTCTTTCAAAGTACGATACATGATGAGTCCACCGGTTACCTCTTTTCCTTTGAAAAGAGGGATCCCCACCACAAGAAGTTCCCTTTTAATTCCCTCTTCAGTTAAAAATATTCCCCGATACACTTGTTTCTCTCCACTTAGTACTCTATTTAAAGAACTGTTTTCAAATAACTGAGACACCTTCACTCGCGGAACCTGATTTACATCATATCCTTCCATCAGAAGACTTTCATCAACGCCAACAACCGCCACCCTTGAACCGAAGGCAGCAGCTAACTCCGTTGCCGTTAAAATAGCATCCCGTTGATTGGGATATTCCTGCAATAGACGAGCCGTCTTTTCAGCCGCCTTCAACAGATTTTGAGATTCTTTTTCAAAATAAAACTGATCCAAAAATTGAACCAATAAGAAACTCAATATTAATAATACCGCCGTAACCAATGCAATGATAGTTATCCATAATTTTCCAACTACACTCTTCCATAACCAGGTCACTCTTTGGGCACCTCTAACTTATATCCAATACCCCAAACGGTTGTGATCATATCAGCTGCTCTAGAGGAGTATTTGTTTAATTTTTCTCTTAAACGCTTAATATGGGTGTCTACCGTTCTCAGATCTCCGAAAAAGTCATAATGCCATACATCCTTTAAAAGTTCTTCCCTTGAGAATACCTTATCTGGCGCTTGTGCTAAATAATAAAGCAATTCATATTCCTTTGGAGTTAAATTCACTTCCTGCCCGCCAACAATCACCCGATGGGCATCATGTTCGATCATCAAATCAGGAAAAACAATAGTATGACTGTTATTCCCTTCAGAAGTAAAAACGTTGGAATGGACAGAACGCCTTAATAGTGCCTTAACCCGATATACTACTTCCCTGGGGCTGAAGGGCTTGATCACATAATCATCAGTTCCCGCTTCAAATCCTTGAACCCGATTGGCTTCCTCTCCTTTTGCTGTTAGCATAATGACAGGAGTTGCTTTATGTTTCCTCAATTGAGTACATACCTCAACACCATCCATTCCTGGCAACATGAGATCTAGAATAATTAAATCATAGTCATTGTTCAAGGCCATATCTAGAGCCTTTTCTCCATCCTCTGCCTCATCAATTTGGTAATTTTCCCTTTCGAGGTACATTCTTAACAGCCTTCGAATGCGATCTTCATCATCCACAACTAGTAATTTGGCTGCTGGATCCACTTTTAAAACCTCCCCCAATACTAATTTCTATCTGCTTATTTTACATGATTTATGACAATTCTGCTATGGATTTCAACATTCTTACCTCTTTTTCCGTTAAATATCTATACTCCCCTCTTGGAACTCCTTCTAGCGTAAGAAATGCAATACGAACACGCTCCAGTTCATGAACAGGATGACCAATTTTTTCACACATTCGTCTGACCTGCCTTTTTCGTCCTTCATGGATTATTAGTTTTAGCCAGGATTCATCTCTGGCAGGAATATACTTAAGAATTTCGGCTTCTGCAGGAAAAGTCATCCCATCTTCCAACGGAACTCCTGAACGTAAAAGATTTAAAGAATCAAGACTTATCTTCCCTTTCACCCGGGCTATATATTCCTTGTCCATCTCATACCGGGGGTGAATCATCCTATAGGCTAGCTCCCCATCATTGGTTAACACTAGAAGCCCCTCCGTATCATAATCCAAACGACCAACGGGATATACACGTTCTTTCAAATGAGGGATAAGATCAGTTACAAGGGGACGATGAAAAGGATCAGACAAACTTGTCAACACTCCCTTAGGCTTATTTAACAAAATGTAAACTTTATTTTCCTTTTGAACAGGCTTGCCGTCAACGGTAATGAAATCATCATCCTTTACTTTGTATCCGAGCTCTTTGACAACTTGTCCATTCACCTTTACCCGTCCATTTATGATCATTTCTTCACACTTTCTTCTGGAGGCAATGCCAGCATGGGCCATCACTTTCTGCAATCTTTCCATAAAAAATTCACCTCGTCATCCATCATACGTTTCTTATATGTTAAAGTCAAAAAACAAGGCTAACGATGATGATGGAGGCAATCATTCCCGCTAAGTCAGCCAACAAACCAACTTTAATCGCATACAACCCTTTCCTGATTCCAACGGCTCCGAAGTATACGGTAAATACATAAAGGGTTGTATCAGTACTTCCCTGCATGGTAGATGCCAATCTCCCCAGAAACGAATCAGGTCCATACGTAGCAATAATATCAGTCATCACTGCCAAAGAACCTGATCCTGTAATCGGCCTGATAATGGCGAGAGGAATTATTTCACTTGGAATTTGAAAAGGGCTTAACATCGGCTCTAATCCCCTAATCAAAACCTCTAAAGCCCCAGATTCCCGAAAAACCTGAATGGCAACCATCATTCCAACCAAGTGGGGAATCATATTAACCGAAGTGCCAAAACCTTCCTTTGCTCCCTCCACGAAGGTTTCATATATAGATACTTTTTTATAGATACCATGGGATAAGATGAGTGCAATAAGCACCGGTATGGCCCATGTGGATATCTGACTAATCAATTGGTACATCATGATCACCCTTATTTTAGATGATTATTTCTAAACCAACGATCGAGAAATATTGCTACAGTTGTCGAGATGAATGTAGCAAAAAGGGTTGTTCCTACAATCTCAACGGCATTTACTGAACCATAGTTTAAACGAATGACTATGACAGTAATCGGAATTAACGTAATGCTTGACGTGTTAAGGGCAAGGAGAGTAATCATCGATGGGGTAGCCATTTGGGGATCAGGATTTAGTTTTTGCAACTCCTGTATCGCTTTAATCCCCATGGGCGTCGCTGCATTTCCCAATCCGAACAAATTAGCAGTTATATTAGAAATAATATATCCAAAGGCAGGATGTCCCTTTGGCACTTGAGGAAATAGCCACCTCACCAAAGGATGCAAAAGTTTTGAAATAAAAGATAAAAGCCCTGAATATTCGGCTATCTTCATCATCCCTAACCAGAATGAAAGAATGCTGATAAAGCCGATGCTAATAGTAACCCCCTGTTTGGCCCCTTCAAAAATAGCCTTATTCGCCCCATCCATGTTTCCAAGAGCCCCTGCAGTAACTAAACCAGCCATAAGCAACAGAAACCAGATGACATTTACCATGATTTATAGTGAAATCAATCCCCTCTTTTTGTTTTTGTACAAGTATATGCGTACATTCTTTAAATAGAAGCAAAAGAGCAGGAACCTAATCAAAAGGGCTCCTGCTCTTTCTCTTTCTTTTGTTCAAGCCTTGAAAACAGCATTTGTTTCTCTATTTCCATTTCTTCTGCCAAATCTAGTTCCTGTGGAAGAGGAGGTAAATCATTCAAACTGCTTAAACCAAAATACTCCAAAAACTCCTTTGTCGTTCCGTACAAAATGGGTCTGCCCATTCCCTCACCTCTTCCCACCTCTTTAACTAACATTTTATGAATCAAGGTATGAAGCGCTTTTTCCGATTTGACACCTCTTATTTCCTCAATCTCCGCTCTTGTAATCGGCTGTCTATATGAGATAATGGCTAATGTTTCGAGGGCAGCCTGAGAGAGGGTAGAATGGGAAGGGGAATGAACCAATCGTTCAAAATATGGGGCATGTTCGGGAAGAGTCGTTAACTGAAAAGCATTTGCTGTTTCAACGATCTGTATTCCTCTTCCTTCCCTTTTATAATCCCCTTTCATATCCTGAATAAGATCATAAACGGTATCCTTATCCAATTCCAGGATTTCTGATAAATGTTTCAATTCAATTCCTTCATCTCCAACTGCAAAAAGTAGTCCTTCTATAATTGATTTCACTCTGGTAAAATCCATCGATTTTTTCTCATCTCCCTTAATCAATCCTTTTCTCGACAACATCTTCGAGAATACTTATATGGACTGAACTAAAGAATCTACTAAGGACAGGTTTTAAGTTCGTACTTAGCGTAGGGACTAAAGAACGGAATTAGACCTCAAAATGACTCCATCTTTGAAATACCCAGATGTTTTAAATCTTTGATATGAAAATGAATTTTCATATCAATTTGTGACCCTTTGTGTCATGAATGTTTAGTTCCACTTCTATACAGAGAAGCCTTTCCTTACATTTTACGAATCAATATGATTTCTGAAAATAATCCCTGCTGATGGCATTCTATTTTTCCTTTTTTTATCAACTCCAATACAGCGAGAAAGGTTACAACCACTATCACTTTAGAAATGTTCTGCTGGGGGGTGAGTTGGGAAAAAGATAAAGTAGAGTGCTGCTTTAACAGGTTGAGTATCTCGTTCATCCGATCTTTTATAGAAATTTCATCTCTCTCGATATGAACCATCTTAGGGCCATGATCTGCTCTCTTTAATGCATCTGATAAAGCTTTAAGTAAATCATATAAAGTAACATTTCCAACGGGATTTTCCTCCTCAACGGTAACAAAGGATTGTAAATTCATGGGAGGTCGGGTAAACAATTGACTTCTTGTCAATTCCTTTTCCCTTAAGCTTTCAGCTGCTTCTTTATATTTTCGATATTCGATCAATCTTTTTATTAATTCTTCCCTTGTATTAATTTCATCGTCTTCTATATCAAAACTGGGCTGAAAGGAGTATTGTACATTTTTGGGAAGAAGCATTTTACTTTTAATTGAAAGAAGGGTCGCTGCCATGACAATAAATTCACTGGCCACTTCCAACTGTAATTCCTGCATCGTATGCAAATAGCTTAGATACTGTTCGGTAATTTCGGCGATGGATATATTATAGATGTCTACTTCAGCTTTATCGATAAGGTGAAGCAGCAGATCTAAGGGCCCCTCAAAGGCATCAATTTTTATCAGATAACTCACTCAACTCTCACCTAATCCTCAATGAATTGATTAAAAAATCCTTCTCAAAAGAGAATTATAGCATACCTTCCCAAAAACAAAACCACTCCCTAAGCATTTATTCGAATTTCCTGAAAGACTAAAAAACCCACTGATGTTCAGTGAGTTTAATTTACACTCTATTTACATTAAATTCACATTTATTGGGATGTGTCCTTTTGCCAAAACCTGATTTTTTGATCAAAAGTAATGGCATACACTAGGAAAAAATTAATTACCCAAATTGTAAAAATATCAAATGTATTGTTAAACGCAATGGAGGAATATCCATTCCATTTCATCACGATGAAAGACTGTATCACAAGCAACACAAAACCGGCGATCAAGGAAAATCCGATTTTGAACATTTCGACCACTCCATTCTCATATATAAAAATATCCATTTCCCCCATTCTACAACTTTTCAGAATATTAATCAAATATTTTTTTTCAAAACATTTAACTCGCAGTTTTCTTGTTATAAGACCATTTATCCTTAATTTTGTCACAATTATTTTTCATCCAAAAATATCTGTAATACATGGTATAATGTGATAAAAATATCCTGGAGGGAATGTAATATGTTCAAAGTAATTGCAACACAAAATGCTCCTCAAGCTATCGGGCCTTATTCGCAAGCTGTCCAATTTGGGAATTTTCTTTTTCTTTCAGGACAAATTCCTATTGATCCTGAGACAAACCACGTTGTGGGTCAGGATATCATTGTCCAAACCCGGCAGGTTCTATCCAATATCAAAGCTGTTTTGGAAGAGGCAGGAGTTACCCCTGAACATATTGTAAAAACAACAATTTTTATCAAAGATATGAATACTTTTTCTCAAGTAAATGAAGTATATGCTGAATTTATGGGCAAACATCGTCCGGCTCGTTCCACTGTAGAGGTTGCGCGATTGCCTAAAGATGTGTTGATTGAAATTGAAGCGATTGCCTATATTGATTCATCCAAAAACGAATGATCACGGATTTTAGTACTTTCTTCGTCTTAAAAAAGGGAGGTCCCTGAACTAAAAAAGTGGAACCAAACCAACATAACCTTTCGGGTCATGCAGTTTTAGTTCCACTCCTATAGTTCAACTAAAAACTTTTGTTTAAATTGGCCATTTCAATGGCGGTAAGTCCTGCTTCCCATCCCTTATTACCGGATTTCGTCCCCGCCCTTTCCACAGCCTGTTCTATGGTATCAGTTGTTAATACACCAAATATGACAGGAATTCCTGTCTGAAGAGATACTTGAGCCACCCCTTTAGACACCTCAGAGGATACATAATCAAAATGAGGAGTTGCTCCTCTTATGACTGCACCGAGGGTAATAATAGCGTCATATTTATGGGTTTCCGCCATTTTTTTTGCAACAAAGGGGATTTCAAAAGAACCGGGTACCCAAGCTATATCAATATCTTCTTCTTTCACTCCGTGCCTTATTAACGCGTCCTCAGCTCCGGCGAGAAGACGGCTGGAAATAAAGTCATTAAAGCGTCCAACCACAATTCCAATTTTTAATCCTGTTGCCACCAAATGTCCTTCAAATATCTTTTTCAATTTTAACTCTCTCCTCTATCATGATTTATTTAACTTTATGACAATAAATGTCCCAGCTTTACTTTTTTTGTATCTAAATACTTTTGGTTTGATTTATTTGAGGGAATTTGAATAGGAACCCTCTCAACAATTTCAAGGCCATATCCTTCAAGTCCCCGTATTTTTCGCGGGTTATTCGTTAATAGCCGTATTTTCTGAATACGCAGATCCTTTAATATTTGTGCCCCGATTCCATAATCCCTTAAATCAGGAGGAAATCCTAATTTTTCATTTGCTTCCACAGTGTCCAAACCTTTCTCCTGTAAAGCATACGCTCTTAGTTTATTCATTAATCCGATTCCTCTGCCTTCTTGCCTCATATAAAGGAGAACCCCTGATCCAGCCTCTTCAATTTGTCGCAGTGCTGCTTCCAACTGAGGCCCACAATCGCAACGACAGGAGCCAAAAACATCCCCGGTCAAACACTCAGAATGGACTCGAACCAAAGCCGGGATATCCGGGTCAATATTTCCTTTTACCAAAGCAATATGTTCTTTATCATCCACAAGGTTTGAGAAGGCGATGGCCTGAAACTCACCATATTGAGTAGGAAGCTTCACTGAAACTTCCCTTCGGACCAATTTCTCTTTTCGGTTTCGATACTTGATTAAATCAGCTATGGTAATCATTTTTAAATCATGTTTGTCTGCTATTTTTCTTAATTCCGGAACTCGGGCCATCGTACCATCTTCATTCATAATTTCACAAATGACGCCAGCCGGACTGGCACCGCACATCCTCGCCAAATCAACTGCCGCTTCAGTGTGTCCAGCTCTTCTTAAGACCCCTCCATTTTTGGCTATCAATGGAAAAATATGTCCCGGTCTCCTGAAATCAGCAGCCTTAGAATTGGGATCAATCAAAGCTCTGATCGTCCTGGACCGTTCTGAGGCAGAAATTCCCGTGGTTGTATCTTTATAATCAACAGAAACCGTAAATGCTGTTTCATGGGCATCTGTGTTTCTCTCCACCATAGGAGACAATGAAAGCAGTTTAGCCCGTTCTTCGGTGACAGGAACACATACCAATCCCCTGCCATGAGTAATCATAAAATTAATCACTTCAGGGGTAGCTTTTTCCGCCAAGGCCACAAAATCCCCCTCATTCTCTCGATCCTCATCATCTACCACAATGATGATCTTCCCCTGCATCAATTCATAAATGGCTTCTTCTATTGAATCAAAGAACATTTCTTTTTACTCCTCCCTTAAGCAAACCCGTTTTTTCTCAGCCATTCCATGTTTAACGGAGAAGAAGACCCATCGGATCCCTCATTCTTCTCATCCTTCGTCTGTAAGAAATGGTAGAGATATTTCCCCAGCAAATCACACTCGATATTGACAACATCTCCAATTTTTCTTTTTCCCAAAGTTGTCTCTTTTAAAGTATGGGGAATGATGGAGATCGTAAAGGCCTCTTTCAATAATTGGACGATGGTTAGGCTGATTCCGTCAACCGCCACCGACCCTTTAGGAATCATATATTTTAATAACTCCTCCGAAACCTTTATGGTAAATAGAACCGCATTTTCATAGGGAGTGATTTGTTGAATGGTTCCCATTCCGTCCACGTGTCCAGAAACAAAATGTCCTCCAAATCTCCCGTCAAATAACATGGCTCTCTCCAAATTAACGGGGGAACCAATGGTTAACTGATTTAAATTGGTTTTATCAACTGTTTCTGGCATGACATCAAACAAACAGGTCCCATACCCAAAATGGGTTACCGTTAAGCAGGTCCCGTTGACTGATATACTATCCCCCAATTTTAACCCTTCCATAATTTTTTTAGCCTCGATGGCAAGCTGAATGGTCTTCCCCTTCTTTTGTATCCCTTTAACCAACCCTACTTCTTCAATAATTCCTGTAAACATCGCTTCCTCCATCCCCTATGTCATCATGTTTTATACTTCGGATAGCCCATAATTCTGATATCCCCGGCAAACTCATCGATTTGAATTCTTTCGATCGGGACTGCTTCAGACATCAAACTAAAACCGGCACCCCCAATAAATGGTCTAGCATTGGCTCCCCCAATAATTTTGGGAGCAATATAGAGAACCAATTTATTTATCAATTTTTCTTCCAAAAAAGAACCATTGATCTCACTTCCTCCTTCAACGAGAAGTGAAGTAATCCCTTGACTTCCCATTACCTCTAAAGCATGATGAATATTAATCTTTTCACCATTCCCGGTTAAATATAACTTTACCCCCTTCTCTTCCAATTGTTCTCGCTTTTCTATGGGGGATTTTACCGAGGTAAAAATCCAGGTATCCGCTTCGTGATCCGTCACCACATGGGATTCCAGCGGAATTCGTAAAGTGGAATCTAAAATGATACGAATGGGATTTTTCCCTCCCTCCGGCAGTCTCGTAGTCAGTTTAGGGTTATCGTGTATGATTGTACCTACCCCGACCAGAATCGCATCCACCTCATTTCTGAGGGAATGTACATCCATTCTGGCTTCCTTTCCCGTAATCCATCGAGAGTTTCCAGAGTAACTGGCTATTTTCCCGTCCAAGGTAACTGCACCTTTTAAAATAACAAAGGGTCTTTTATGGACAATATAATGGTTAAAGACTTCATTCAACTGATTACATCTATCCTCCAAAATGCCGCAGACAACTTCAATTCCTCTCTCTTTCAGCCGGGCTATCCCTTTTCCCGAGACCAAAGGATTGGGATCCTTGGCTCCGATAACCACTTTCCTTATTCCGGATTGTATAATTTTTTCCGTACATGGTGGAGTCCTTCCAGTGTGGTTGCAGGGTTCCAGGGTAACATACAAGGTACTGCCAAACGCTTTTTCTCCCGCCATTTGAATGGCGTGAACTTCAGCATGTGGGGTGCCTGCTTTGAGATGGGCACCCATCCCCGCAATTTCTCCATTTGAAACCACCACGGCTCCAACTAGAGGATTTGGTGAGGTTTGTCCCTTTCCAGCCTCGGCAAGTTTTAATGCCAATGACATATAGGTTTCATGGTTCATCTTTCATCACTTCCGAATAATTTTTATCCGTGACTCAATATTGGAGTCCTCGAAAACATCTTGATAATTCGAAGATATAGTCAGCTTGAGGGCACTCAAAAACTGAAAAAAGCCCCGAAGATCGGGGCTAAAAAAGCAAGAAGCATCTAGAGGATACTTTGTGCAAAATTGAACATATGCACCTTACTAACAACGGTGTTACAAAAATGCACAAAGATCCCCTATTTCTTCCTTCTCCCATCCAGACTGTAACTGTCGGCCTCGGATTTTCACCGAATCCACCGCCAATGGCGGGTCACGGGCTTACCATCGCATAAAATGGATCACCGCCGGTAGGGACTTTCACCCTGCCCCGAAGGAATAAATTGTTGGGTTATGTTTAACTAAAGTATATCTAAACATAAAACGTTTGTCTACTTTTGCAAAATTAAGATTTAGCATTTATCACCTTATTACATAATTCCCGATATTGGGCAGTCCTATCATTTTGAATCAGGTCATCATAGCTTTCTCTTTCTACAACTAGCGCTGCTTTCCCATCCTTTACAAACACAACGGCAGCTCTTGGAATCCGATTATAATTGTTGGCCATCGTATATCCATAAGCTCCTGTACAGGATACCGCTAACAAATCACCGGATTTTATTTCAGGAAGATCAATATCCCATATCAGCATATCTCCGCTTTCACAACATTTACCCGCAATGGAGACTGTTTCTGTCGGATTTTCTAATGCACGATTGGCTAATATGGCCTCATAATTTGCCTGATATAACGCAGGTCTCAAATTATCCGTCATACCCCCATCGACAGCAACATATTTACGAATTCCGGGAATGTTTTTTGTAGAGCCGATTGTATAGATGGTGGTTCCCGCATCTCCCACAATACTTCTTCCAGGCTCAATCCAAATTTCCGGCAGTTGATAGCTCTTCTCCTGACATATTTTGCGTACCGTATCCGTTATTGCTTTTACATATTCACCGACAGGCAGCGGATCATCCCCTTCCACGTATCGTATACCATAGCCACCGCCTAAATTTAATACGGAAATTTCTTTATTTAATTCTTCCCTTAATTGGTCTAAGAATTGATATATCTTTTCCACAGCTAAAATGAAGCCAGTGGTTTCAAAAATTTGTGATCCGATATGACAATGAAGTCCAAGAAAATGGAGATTTTCCATACTAATAGCCTGTTTCACAGCATCAAACGCCTGACCATTGCTGAGGTCAAATCCAAATTTGGAATCAGCCTTTCCGGTTTGTATATACTCATGGGTATGGGCTTCCACACCAGGGGTAATCCTTAACAGAATAGAAACCACAGTCCCCTTTTCCCTTGCCAAGTGATTTAAAAGCTGCAACTCATAAAAATTATCGACTACAAAGCAGCCAATTTCAGCATCTAATGCCAATTCGATTTCTTCAATGGTTTTGTTATTTCCATGAAAATGGATCCTTGATGCAGGGAATCCAGCCTTAAGAGCTGTATATAATTCCCCTCCAGACACGACATCCAATGACATCCCTTCTTCTTCTGCCAATTGACACATTGCGATAGTACAAAATGCCTTGCTCGCGTAAGCGACCTGGAAAGAAAATCCACTTTCCTTAAAAGCATTCACAAATGAACGAATTTTTTCCCTTATCATCGTTTCATCATATACGTAAAGGGGAGTACCGAATTCTTTTGCCAATTCAAGGGTATCACAGCCCCCAATTTCCAAATGCCCTTTTTCATTGATGCGACTTGTACCATGCAAATACATTTTTATCCTCCTCTACATATCCCATCGTGACGATTCATTATCTTCTTAGATATATTAGTATTTTTCTACTTCGCTGCTACACCCATATTCACTTTTTCACCCAAAAAATAAAATCAAAAATACTTAAATGTAGAGCTGACACTCCACGATTTAAGTAGTAATCTGATGGAATATTCAATTCATTATATAAGTTAAAGATTAACATAGAAGAACGGTGGTTGTAAACCATATTTTAGCCTTGTTGAGGTTAAGGTTGCCTTCTCCGATTCTGTGGATGAACAATACTTGGACGTGTATTCATAGTTGGCGTAGACGTACGAACCAACACGGAAAGCAATGCCTTCCCATTAAAGGGAATAAACGGCCAAAGATAAGGTGTATTTAATGAGCGTGTCATTGCCAGAATCAATATAACAAAAGTAACACCCAAGACAAACCCAGGTACTTTAAGAAAAGCAACCATTAGTAACAAAAAAATGCGAAACACCTTTGTTGCAACGCTTAGCTCATAGCTAGGAGTGGCAAACATCCCTAATGCAGCGACAGATATATATAAAATAACCTCAGGTACAAACAACCCCACCTTCATTGCTACTTCTCCGATAAGGACAGCCGCAATCAATCCCATAGCCGTGGCAAGAGGGGTAGGGGTATGAACCGCAGCCATACGCATGATATCAATTCCTAACTCCGCAATGATAAACTGCAGATAAATTGGGATTTTACTGGTGTCTTTAGGTCCAATAAATTTTAGTCCCTCTGGAAGCAAAGAGGGATCCATAACAAATAACAGCCACAATGGTAGAAGAAACAGTGAAGTAAGCATCCCCAAGAATCTTACCCAACGAAAATATGCACCGGTAACCGGCGTCTGTCTATACTCTTCGGCATGCTGGACATGATGGAAAAACGTCGTTGGAGTAATCATAATACTTGGAGAGGTATCCACATAGATCAAAACGTGGCCTTCCAGAAGATGTATGGCTGCCACATCAGGTCTTTCGGTATACCTGACCAGCGGAAACGGATTCCAGTTTCGTCCGACAAGAAATTCCTCAACCGTTTTCTCCGCCATAGGGATTCCATCAATCTTTATTTCGCTTAGTTTCTTTTTTATGGTTTTAACCAATCCCGGGTCTGCCACATCTTGAAGATAACCGATACATACATCCGTCTTCGACCGCTCTCCGATTCGCAGAATTTCCATCCTTAACCGTTCATCCCTGATTCTTCTTCGGGTTAATGCTGTATTTACGATAATATTTTCCGTAAATCCATCCCTGGATCCGCGAACTACCCTTTCCGTATCCGGTTCTTCAGGATTTCTTCCAGGAAAAGACTTGGCATCAACAATCAGCGCTTCTTCTTCTTGATTAATCAGCAGAATTACAGCCCCAGACAAAAGTTGATCAACCAGTTCATCCATTGTTTTTACGATTGTGACCTGCTGATGGTTTAAGTAACGTTTTAGCAAATGCTGTAGAACCTTTGGTACTAGATTTTCTCTTTTTACATCGGCCAGTTCTCCCAAAATTGGAACCAAAGCTAAATCATTGGCAAAACCCTTAATGTAATAAAGGCACATTT
Organism: Microaerobacter geothermalis; assembly: GCF_021608135.1. NCBI lineage: Bacteria > Bacillati > Bacillota > Bacilli > Caryophanales > Bacillaceae > Microaerobacter > Microaerobacter geothermalis. The sequence continues at coordinate 21,149 of NZ_JAKIHL010000009.1, read as the reverse complement.
CCTTATCACCGATGTTTAATTCTTTCGTTCCGATATCAAAATTGGCATCAAGACCTAATCGATCCTTTAAAATTTTTTTGTTGTCTTCCAACTTTTTTTGGATGTCCTTGCTTTCTTTTTTCAATATAACCACTCTTTTCTAAAATGAGTTGGATTGCTTTTTTTGTAATGGGAGCTCCTTTTCTAAAATCATCTTTCCCCTCCATTTTTCCAATGTCTCCAATTCCTATGACAAGGGGAATTGAATATCGGCTTAACGTATCTACTGTATCTCCATATACTCGGGGAATTATCCCTATTTCTTCTTGTCCATCCTTGTTTACACCTTGTGAAATAATTTTCCCATCATTAGTAATCGAAAAATCGACCCTCGCTCCATCTACGTAAGGAGTATTTGAAGCAACGGCAATTGCCCCAATCACAAAGATATCAGGATGACTTATTACAGTTTCCATAGCCTGTTCCCCATAACCCATATCCTCTTGACCATTATCATCAAACATGACAAGAACGGGATCGTAGGGAGTTTTTTTTATTTCCCCCACCAATTGTTCTCCGGTTAATGGACTTGGATTGCCTGCAGAACGGGAGATACAACGACATTGAAGTTTCTTGGCCACTTCTTCAACTGCTTTTCTTGCCACCTCATCTCCATCTGTCACTATAATGACCTCCCTTTTCCCATTTTTACTCAAAGTAATCCCTCCTTGGCTAACGGTTGAATACCATCCACTGAATCAATGATCCGAATATTTTCCCAAACACCATCGCCATCAAAAAGTATAATACTTTCTCTTGCATTGATATTCGCTTAGCTAAAATGGGAAGAACATTAAGAACCTCTGTGAGTGCAGCTGCCAATAACCCGATATATATTCCTGCAAATACCCCTATTATAGCGGTCCATAGTTTCCATACATGAAAGGTCCATTCCAAGAATCCCCATAGTGACCCAAATAAAGCTCCTAAAATTACGGCGCCTTCATACCATCGAATGTAATGATATGAATGGGTGACTTGGCATAATCTAGGAATCACATCAAGGACAGTCAAAAATGCAACGAACCCTCCTCCTACGGCAATTCCTCCACTAAATCCAAAGAAAATCAATAAAATGGATTTAATCATGGGTGTAATCCCTTCTATTCTCCTTGTTTTCATGAAGGATTAAATATTGATCCAAATTTTGTTGGTATAAAAACATTTCTACTTCTAGAGGGCTTGGTTCCTCATTTAACCGTTTCTTGAAAAGATGATTAAAAAAAAGGATCATCCCTACTCCAATTCCAATGGAATAAGGAATTTGAAGGATTAGAGGGTTATTATTATCTTTTCCGGTTAATAAGGAAAAAATTTTGCGATGAACCTCCGGCATACTAACATCAGTATGAAAATTCATGATGGTTAGTCCGGACCCCACAAATAATAGAACCCATACGAATAAAACAGCTACAAACGGAGGCTTTTTTTTTCTTGAGACGACTTCCACAATAGTTTGTGTTGGCCCAAGGGACTCAATTTCTATCTCAGGTTCTATTTCTCTGATTTTTCTTATCACTTGAAGTAAATCCAAGATCACAAATTGACCTTCAGAAGGATGAGGAGTATGGATGATCATATTTTCCAATTTAGTTTGCATTCCTTCATGAATCGTTAGAATTTGAGCGATTTCAGCCAATCTGATTTGATGGTCTGGCGAAACCTTTATCCTCGCCCGAAGACGTATATATGTTAACTTAGACATCCAATTCCCCCTTTCTATGGTTAGTGTGTGATTTTTTTCGTTACATTAAACAGGAACCCTTACTTTATTTCTCTAAAAAAGCCTGTATAAAAAATCTTTAAAAGTGTAAAAAAAGCGGGGATTGTGTATCCCTCGCCTTTTTTACACTTTTAGACATAAGAGTAACTTGTTATTTCTCAATTTGTGCTTTTATTGTCTTCAAAATCTTCTTTTCCAATCTGGAAACCTGTACCTGGGAAATTCCAAGTCGTTCTGCTACCTCAGATTGAGTTTGATCCCGGAAATATCTTAAGTAAACGATCAGCCTTTCCCTTTCTGACAATTGATTAATAGCTTCTTTTAAAGCCAATTTATCAAACCACTTTTGACCTGAATCATCTGCGATTTGATCCATGAGGGTAATTGGATCTCCATCATTCTCATAGACCGTTTCATGAATGGATGTTGGAGCACGTATTGATTCTTGGGCAAATACCACTTCTTCAGGTGTGATATCAAGGTCCTCTGCAATTTCCTTTATAGTGGGCAGTCTCCCTAATTTTTTGGATAAATCATCTTTCGTTTTTCTTATTCGATTCGCTAATTCTTTAAGTGACCGACTAATCTTTACCGTACCATCATCTCGGAGAAATCTCTGGATTTCCCCAATAATCATGGGAACAGCATAAGTGGAAAACTTTACATCGTAGCTTAAATCAAATTTATCAATGGCCTTTAAAAGCCCAATACAACCAATCTGAAATAAATCATCGGCTTCATATCCCCGGTTTAAAAATCGTTGGACTACAGACCATACAAGGCGTATATTGGAATTGACCAAAGTATCTCTTGCTGAGGCATCCCCCGCTTGACTCTTTTGGATCAGTTCTTTGATCTCCTTATCTGCGAAATGAACTCGATTTGATCTTTTTTCCTCAATATGTTCCATAACCATTCTCCTATTTACTTACAACGTGACTGTTCGTCAAATGCTTTACCATCGATACTTTTGTTCCAATTCCAACCTCTGTCATAATCTCTACCTTGTCCATAAAATTTTCCATAATGGTAAATCCCATTCCAGATCTTTCTAACTCTGGTTTTGTGGTAAAAAGAGGTTGCTTTGCTTCCTCTAAATTAGCGATACCCACACCTTTGTCCTCAATGACAAGATAAACCGTTTGGTCTTCTAAAGTTGTATGAATGATCACTTCACCATCAGGACTATTTTCATATCCATGAATGATTGCATTAGTTACCGCTTCGGACACCACGGTCTTAATTTCTGTCAACTCTTCTAGCGTTGGGTCAAGCTGGGACACAAAAGCTGCTACGGCAATTCTGGCAAAAGATTCATTTTCACTGCGGCTGGAAAACCGAAGTTCCATGAAATTGCTCATGACGCCACCCCCAAGCTGATTAAAGCTTCATGTTCATTTTCCTCAATTCGTAATATCTTGAACAAGCCGGATAGTTCAAACAAACGGTAAATGGTGGGATGGACAGAGCAGACAACCATTTCTCCTCCTTTTTGGCTGATTTTCTTATACCTTCCTAAAATAACTCCTAGTCCAGAACTATCCATAAAACTTAATTCTTCCAGACTTAAAATCACATGGGTAATATCCTCTTTTTCAATAACAGTTTCCACTTTCTCCCGTAAATGATCGGCAGTATGATGGTCTAACTCTCCAGACAATCGCACGACCAGAACATGTTCTCTTTTTTCAAGAAATATGCATAAACTCATTAGATTCACTCCTTCTTCCCATTAAATTAACAGCTACATTCTACACTTGATTCACCAATTCCTGCCAGGCGACAAAAGAACAAAAAAATCGAGAAACCATGTCGGATTATGGTGCCTCGATTCTTAGGTGCAATGGGTTATATTATTGTAAAAACATCCGTTTGGCCGTTCTCGTAATCAATTCCCAGGTGCTTGCCTTATTTATTTGTTTTTCGGCAACCAGATCAATCGATGAAATTTCCCTCCCATCCTTCTTCACTACGATTTTCCCAACGATTCTCCCCTTATCTATAGGAGCAGGAATATTTTCTTCAATCTGAATTTCTTGTTGATAGGCTTCCTCCTTTTCTCCTTTTTTCAACAATATACTAAAGTTTCGAGGAACAATCACATTTACTTTTTCTTCTTTTCCTTTGTCGACAGCTACGGACTGGACCACTTGGCCTTTAGTGTATAAAGATACGTTTTTGTATTGACTGAAGGCAAAATCTAACATTTGGGCTACTTCTTTATTTCTTACTTTTGAGTTTGGTTCACCCATTACTACGGCGATCACCCTCAGGGAATCCCTTTTTGCCGTAGCCGCCAAGCAAAATTTGGCTTCACTTGTATATCCCGTTTTTAAGCCGTCTACTCCAGGGTAAAATCTGACCAATCGATTGGTATTCACTAACCAGAATGGTCTGTTCGTATCTTTTCTTAGATAATCTTGATAAATCCCCGTATATTTCGTAATAAGGTCTTCATATTTTAAGAGTTCCCTCGACATGATGGAAATGTCGTAAGCGGTAGTATAATGATTTTCTGCAGGGAGACCGTTGGAATTTGAAAAATGGGTGTTGTTCATTCCTAACTGTTTGGCTTTTTCATTCATTTGTTGAACAAATGCTTCTTCCGTCCCTGCTATATATTCGGCAAGTGCGATGGAAGCATCATTGCCTGATGCTACTGCTACGCCCTTTAATAAATCCTCAACGCTCATTTCTTCTCCGGGCTCAAGAAAAATCTGTGATCCCCCCATTGATGCAGCATATTCACTGGCCCTCACCTTGTCAGACAGACTAATCTTGCCATTATCGATGGCTTCTACCACCAACAACATAGTCATTATTTTTGTTATACTGGCTGGAGGCAGCTTCTGATTCCCATTTTTTTCATAAAGTATGGTACCTGTATCGCTATCTATCAAAATGGCTGATATCGCTTCAGGTGCAAGGTTTACGGATTTTTCATCAGCTAATCCAATGGTTGGCCATAAGATGGTTAATGCCAGTGCGATGAAGACTACTTTCCATTTTCTCATCTACTTCCCTCCAATCTTTCCTTTCTATTGTTTCCCAAATAAAAAGAAATATTCCCGGAAGATCGTCCGGGAATATCTGATTTCATTCATGAACCAACGTTTTTATCCGATCACTTTATATATAATTGGGAATGGTAGAACCGGAGTGGCAGAATAGGATATGGCGTCCTTAAACTTATTGATGATTCCTTCGGAATATTGGTTGTTTACATGAAGAATTGCAATTTCCTCCCCTTTCGTGACGGAATCACCAACTTTCTTCAACAACTGTATCCCTACTCCATGATCAATAGTATCATCCTTACGCTGCCTTCCCGCCCCTAAAAGCATTGCACAGGTTCCAATCTCTTCAGCATCCATTGCTGAAATATATCCGTTTTCATCTGAGAAAATAGAAATTTGTTTTTTTGCACCCAACAATTTTTCAGGGTTTTCTACCGTCTTCCCATCACCACCCTGAGCTACAACAAATTGTTTAAACTTCTCCAATGCCTTTCCGCTGTTAAGCGCTTCTTGCAACATTTCCACAGCTTGATTTTCGTTTTCCGCTTTTTTAGCCAATAAAACCATTTGTGCTCCTAGAGATAAACACAACTTCGTAAGGTCTTCAGGACCCTTTCCCATCAACGTATCGATAGCCTCCTTTACTTCCAAGGCGTTACCGATAGAGAAACCAAGGGGCTGGTTCATATCGCTAATAATAGCTACCGTCTTTCTGCCCACGCTTTCACCAATATCAACCATCGCCCTGGCCAGTTCTTCCGCATGTTCTATCTTTTTCATAAATGCTCCGGTTCCAACTTTAACATCTAGGACGATGGCATCCGCGCCAGAAGCAATTTTCTTACTCATGATGGATGAAGCAATAAGGGGAATGATATCAACAGTAGCTGTTACATCTCTTAATGCATATAACTTTTTATCTGCTGGGGTTAAATTGCCGCTTTGACCAACCAATGCCAAACCAATCTCCCTTACTTGCTGAATAAACAGCTCAGAGGATAATTCTGTATGAAATCCAGGAATAGACTCCAATTTATCAATCGTACCACCTGTATGTCCCAATCCCCTTCCAGACATTTTTGCTACCGGTACACCAAGGCTGGCTACTAATGGGGCCAAAACCAAAGAGGTTTTGTCACCCACTCCTCCGGTACTATGTTTATCCACCTTAATCCCATCAATAGAAGATAAGTTGATTTTATCACCGGAATTGACCATGGCCCAGGTTAACTCAGCCGTTTCTTCTTTATTCATTCCTTTAAAATAGATAGCCATGGTAAGGGCAGACACCTGATAGTCGGGAATCTCTCCCTTTGTAAATCCGTCAATGAAATAGCTGATTTCCTCTTTGGTGAGAGGGTAGCCTTCTTTTTTCTTTTGAATAAGATCGATCATTCTCATAAATAATCCACCTCAGAAACTACGGCTTTCACTAACTTTATAAATTTGGGTTTTGCCCGGTTTGCCACCTCAACCACCTGTTCGTGGGTGAGAGGTTCAAGTTCATCACCGATCGCCATATCGGTTATACAAGTGATTCCGATCACCTTTAATCCTGCATGGCTTGCAACAATCACTTCAGGAACAGTGGACATTCCTACTGCATCCCCTCCCAATTTGGCCAACATGGTTAATTCAGAGGGAGTCATATAAGCAGGACCGCTAATTCCGGCATAAGTTCCGGTTTGGACTGGTATTTGAAGCCGTTCGGCTACTTGTTTCACAAAAGAAACCAGTGATGGGGTATATGCTTGGGACATATCAGGAAATCTAGGTCCCAACCGATCGTCATTAGGTCCTATTAACGGATGATCACCGGTAAAGTTAATATGATCCTGAATAATCATCAAATCACCGGGCTGAAAATTCCGGTTCATTCCGCCTGCCGCATTGGTAACAATCATTAACTGAACCCCTAAAAACTTCATGACATAAACGGGAAATGTAACTTCTGACATGGTGTAACCTTCGTAATAGTGAAAACGTCCCTGCATCACCACAACCGGTTTTCCATCAAGAGTTCCAATTACCATTTGTCCGACATGTCCCTCTACTGTAGAAACAGGGAAATGGGGAATGGCTTCAAAGGGGATTTTTACAGGATCTTCAATTTCGTTGGCCAGATCCCCTAAACCAGATCCCAAAATGAGACCAATGACTGGCTTAATTTTTATCTTTGACAATATGTACTCCTTCGCTTCGATGATCTTATCATACTTGTTTTTCATTCGATCTCTTCCTTTCATTAAAGTTTCTATTTATTCCATGTTGGCTACTACACCTTTAACAAGTTGGATAAACTGGGATTTCACCCGATTGGTGGTTTCCATAACCTCTTCATGGGATAAAGGTTGCGGCAATATACCTGCTGCCATATTGGTAATACAGGAAATGCCCAAGACTTCCATATTACCATGTTTGGCGACAATCACTTCGGGAACCGTAGACATACCAACGGCATCAGCTCCCAATATTCGAAGCATCCGAATTTCAGCGGGTGTTTCATAGCTTGGCCCTGTCAGTCCCGCATATATTCCCTCCACTAAAGTTATCCCTTGGGTTTTAGCTACTTCTTTTGCAATCTTCCCAAGTTTTTTTGAATAAGCTTCTGACATATCCGGAAAACGGACTCCTAAGCTGGGATCATTCCTTCCAATCAACGGATTTCTAAATGTCAAGTTTAAATGATCCTTAATTAGCATTAATGCTCCCACTGAAAATCGTTCATTTATCCCCCCTGCAGCATTGGTAACAATCACTTTATCGATTCCTAATCCTTGCATAACCCTTACCGGAAATGTTACAGCCTCCAGTGAATATCCTTCATAGTAATGAAATCTTCCTTGGAAAGCCAATACGTTTTTCCCTTCTAATTGACCTACCACTAATTGCCCCTTATGGCCTTCAACCGTAGAGACTGGAAAATGGGGAATTTCCCCATAGGGAATGACAACGGCATCCTTCAATTCTTCCGCCAAACTTCCCAAACCAGAACCTAGGATTAAACCAATGGTAGGGTCTACTTTTATTTTCTCTTTCAAGCAAGCGGTTGCTTCCATAATTTTATTCATATCAACGGCTCCTTTCTTCACATTTCTTGCCACACATGTTCTGTACGAAACCAAAATTTCCAATTCCATCGAATAGAGTTCGACATAGAAACTTACTTACGATCAATTTGTTATATCTTAGCTTCTCTAAATAAGGTTAGATAAACTGAGTAGATGTTATAACAAATTTTTTAAGAAACTGTTTCCGATCATAGGTTTCATCAAACGAAAATTCTCAGCAATGGTAGCACCGATATCTGCAAAAGATGAGCGCACACCTAAAGAATATCCCCGTTCAAATCTTTTGCTGTAAACTAGCAAAGGAACATATTCCCGAGTATGATCTGTTCCATGATGCACGGGATCGTTCCCATGATCAGCTGTAATGATTAGTAAATCATCAGAATATAGATGATCTAATATTTCCTCCAATCTTCTGTCAAACTCCTCCAGCGCATTTGCATAGCCCTCAGGATCTCTCCGATGTCCGAATTTAGCGTCAAAATCAACTAAATTTACAAAGCTTAATCCGGTAAAATCTTTCTTCATGGTTTCAACCATTTTGTCTACGCCGTCCATATTTGTCTTGGTTTTTATGGACTCAGAAATCCCTTCACCAGCATAAATATCTGATATTTTCCCAATCGCTATTGAATCAAGGCCAGAATTGACCAAATGATTCATCACTGTCGGGTGCGGCGGTTTAACTGAAAAATCCCTGCGGTTGGCTGTTCTTTCAAAACGTCCTGGGCTTCCAATGAAGGGGCGAGCAATTACTCTGCATACAGCATGATCATGATCCATTGTCATCTCTCTGGCTACCTGACAAATACGGTATAACTCATCAAGGGGAATTATCCCTTCATGAGCTGCAATTTGAAAAACACTGTCTGCTGAAGTGTATACAATCACATCTCCTGTTTTCATATGCTGTTCACCCAAATCAGCAATAATTTCAGTACCTGAAGCCGGTTTGTTTCCCAGCACACCTCTGCCGATTTTTTCTGAAAAAGGCTTTATTAATGAATCCGGAAATCCTTCAGGATACGTTTTGAATGGAATTTCTGTTTGAATTCCCATTATTTCCCAATGCCCGGTTGTTGTATCTTTTCCAACAGATACTTCTGCCATTTTTCCATAATAGGCAGAAGGTACCTCTACTCCCGGAACTCCCTTTATAGAAATAATGTTTCCAAGACCAAGTTTTTGCAAATGGGGCAAGTGAAGACCCCCAACCGCTTCTGCCGTATGTCCAAGAGTATTTGCCCCTCTATCATCATACTTATCTGCATCTGGTAATTCTCCTGCACCTACACTATCCAAAACAATTAAAAATGTGCGTTTAAATGGATACAACTTTATCTCCTCCTTATAAAATATATAATTCCCGTTATGTTTCTTTTCACATCCCTAAGATCAAGATGTCAGATGTCAGACAAGATAGTATATACGCAACGCAAAGAAGCATTCAGTCCTGTCTATTACGCTCTTGGATGGGATCTCGCGTATACTTCCTTTAATCTGGTTTTCGTAATATGAGTATAGATTTGTGTTGTTGAAATATCAGCATGACCCAACATCTCCTGAACCGCCCTTAAGTCTGCGCCATTTTCTAAAAGATGGGTAGCAAAGGAGTGTCGCAGGGTATGCGGTGTGATTTCTTTCTTGATTCCTGTTGACTTGGCATATTTTTTGATAATTTTCCAAAATCCTTGCCTGGTTAATCTTTTTCCATGATGATTTAGAAAGAGGGCATCCACCTCAACTTTTTTTTTCAGATGTGGACGACTCCTCTCTAGGTAATACGCCATCATCCTTATGGAAACCTTACCCAATGGTATAATCCTTTCTTTAGATCCCTTGCCAAAACATTTAATAAAACCCATTCCGAGGTTAACATCTCCCAGATTAAGAGAAACTAATTCCGATACCCGAATTCCAGTAGCATAAAGCAGTTCCAACATTGCTTTATCACGCAAACCTAGAGTATCATCAAGGGATGGCGCATGGAGCAACAACTCTACCTCTTGAACCGATAATACTTTTGGCAGTTTTTTATCGATTTTAGGTGATTCCAGATGTAGCGACGGATCCTTCTCGAGAATTCTCTCCTTGGTGAGGAATTGATAAAATGAACGAATAGACACCAGATTTCTTGATATGGTTGAAGTCGCTTTTCCTTTTTTCTGTTGATCCATTAAGAAAGAAATAATATGGGTTCTTGTTGTGTTTTTAATATCTAAATGTTGATCTTTTAAGTAAGAACAATAAAGCTTAATATCCCGGTCATATGATTCGAGAGTATTATTTGAAAGCCCTTTTTCCACCGAGAGATAATGAATAAATTGACTAATATATTTCTCCATTCTCTCTACTCCTTCTACACTCTTCCCCATCAAATTCTTCATGAAAGATTAAATTCCTTCTTTAATTTATCCTCCCATCCAAAAAAATAAAGCAAGCCGCTTCAAAAATAAAAATAAACCGCTTGCCTCCATTTCTTTTTCATTCTGAAATATGTAATTTTGGAATACCTTGACTGCATCTCCTTTTGGTTCGTGGTAGGGATGAAAAGGCATTAGAACATCATTCATAAATACAACAAGGCTATAAAAAAAAAGGGTGCAGACAAAAAATATTGCAATTAATTTCATCCATACCTTTAACCTTTTAAGTGAGATGATCATAAAATCTCTCCATTCTGGGCATTTATTACCATTTTACACGAATGAAAAGATTTTTATTCAAAAATTGTTGCTTGATTACTCAATCGTTACTTTCCTTACAGCTTGTTGGGATGACTGGGATTTTTCCGAACTGCAATCTTGACAAATCCCATGAAAGGTTAGCCGATGATCCAGGATTTCAAAACGAAATTCCTTTTGAACCTTCTTCTCAACATCCTCCAACAAATCTTCAATAATCTCATCCACTTTCCCACAACGAATACAAACCAGATGATGATGATGATGGGCAGCATCCTCTGCACGAAATTCATATCTTGCAACACCATCACCAAAATTTATTTTGTGAATAATCTTAAGTTCGCTTAATAATTCAAGAGTTCTGTATACAGTAGCCAAACCGATTTCAGGGGCTTTATCCTTCACAAGCATATAAACATCTTCGGCAGATAAATGATCTTCTTCATTTTCTAATAACACGCGAACAGTAGCTTCCCTTTGCGGGGTTAACTTATAATTATGAGAATAAAGCTGCTGTTTTATCCGATCTATTCTCTCTTCCACCTGCTACCCCTCCCCAACAACAAGTACTGTAAGTTCACACGCACTACAAGTTTATTTTATTATAGAGGAGACAACAAAATAAAGTCAAATTTAATTATTTCTATTTAATAATAATTATTATATTATCAACTCCATGACAGATTGCATTAGTTTTGGTGAAACAAATGATTCAAATAATGTAGCAACTAAAAACAATATTCCCATCACTAAAACCAATGTAGTATAGGAAACAAAATGTTGGGAAAGGGTTCCACGCCTGGGAGAAAACTGATTTTTCATCAATTTAAATGAAAATGATATTCCGGCAACCCCTATAATAATTAAGGCAGGAACAATAATTAAATTTTGTGGAACAATGGAAACAAAAGCAAACCATAACCCATTCCATGAAAGTTGAGAAACAAGAAAAGAAACAGAAAACCCTATAGCTAATCCTTTCAGAAAAATAAATACTAGGATTAAAGGCAGACCAATAATAGACAAGCCCAGTATCCAAATTAAACCTAAATATTTAAAGTAATGACCGGCAGTATTCACGAATGCCGCTCTAGAATCTCCTTCAACACCCTTATTCAATTCATTAAAAAATTGGCTTAAATAAACAAGCAAATCCTGCTTTTGCAATTCTGTTAAGGCATTTACAATGACAGCACCAAATATAACTCCCATCATAAACAGTACAGTTGAAAACACATAAAGGATGAGATGATTTTTTAAATGAAGTTGAAAAAAAAATCCCCATCGTTTCCCCATTGCTCTCACCACCTTGTCCTATATGTAACAATGTATGTAGGTCAAGGTGAAATATGCCTCTTATTCCACAACATGATCTTCCCACATATCCCCGCCTCACCTTCATAAAAATTTTTCATCCCCTTTTGTTTTCAGCCGGTAGTTTTCCCAAACATAAAGCGCCAAAATCGTTTTAGCATCTATTATCACCCCGCTCTTCAAAAGATCCTTTGCTTCGTCCCACGTGATTTCCACCAGTTCCACGAACTCTCCATCATCCGGAGCGTTTTCTCCCTTCACAAGTTGGTCCGCCCAAAACAGATGGATGATTTCATCAGCAAATCCTGGTGAAGTATAAAAACTGGCAATATGAAGCAAACTTTTTGCCGTATAGCCTGTTTCTTCCTGGAGTTCCCGTAGGGCACATTCCTCTGGTTTTTCGCCTTTTTCTAATTTTCCGGCAGGGATTTCAATAATGGTTTTTTCCAACGGCTTTCTATATTGTTTAACCATTACCATTTGATCTTGATCAGTGATTGCAATGATAGCCACTGCACCAGGATGATTTACAATCTCTCGGGACGATATTCTTCCATCAGGCATCTCAACTTCATCTAGCTTTAAAGAAATAATTCTTCCTTCATAAATCGTTCTTGATGTGATTGTTTTCTCTTCAAATGACATAGAAAAACCTCCTTTTGAATAATTTGTACAATTTACTCATAAAGTTGAAGTATATCAAAACAAATATCGTAATCGTAAATTTACCTGTACAGGATATACTAATAGAAGGAGGGAAACAGGAAATGAAAGTGTATATAGGGTCAAAAGAGTTGCGAATAGTTGGGAAATGCTGGGAAATTAAAAACAAGTTAAAAACGCTTTCCAATGATTCTTTAACTCTTCATCAATATTTAAAAACCACGGTTAACGATTGTATAAATAGTACGCCCCTCTGGCCGAAGTGATTACGCTCAAGAAATAATCGAGATCTTTTTTATAATCTCTATTCATCGTTGTAATGGGCAAGGGATATTTTGACAGGATAAACTCCAAATCTCCCAATAATTCATCTTCTTCAGCAGAAATATTTATTATATGATGCTTATTTTCCAGATCATAATCTTTTATCTGCCGAGAGATGATTGGATGATTTAAGTGGTGTTCCCATATCGGAAGGTATGCGGGCCGAAGAGAAATAAGGGATAGATTCGTCAGGGTATGGTGACTTATCCCATGATGCCGATTCCTATGATCAGAAATACTGATTCTTGGAACAAACACAGGTTTACCATTTAATACGGATACTCGATTTATATTTTCTCCCTGTTCGACTCCAGTATGTCCGTAAATGGTACCAGTTCCAACAATCCCTGGCCCCATCCCAACGATGATCATATCGGGATTCCAATATTTCTTCGCCGCAAGTAATGCCGAATAGACTGTGACCGCTTCCATTTCTCCGCCAAATGCATGACCCACTGTCACTACTCCTTTTATCCACCCCAACTCCCTTAGGGCTTTTACATGTCTGCTTAGGTATACAGGAAGTGCTCCTCCATCAGTCATAATATATACGATATGAATGGATGGGTTTAATTTCTTTAATGTGGAAACCAGTATTGGAAGAGCACTGTGGATTTCTATCAATAAAATAGGCATCCCCTCAAGTTGTTCATTTTGATCAGACTGACCAGACTTTTCATTTTCCCTTTCCTCAATGCAGTTTACCGCAAACTGATATGGCGTATATCTGAGTTTCATAATATGTCCGTTACCATCTTTACGCAGATTAGGATTGGACAAATTGCACATCACCATATGATAGCCTCCTGTACCTAAAGAAAGATTGACGGCTGTAGTGTTTACCAAAACCTGATCACCACAATTACAGTGACCTGTAAACAAAGGGTAGTTATATGCTCTTTCAAAACTAATTATTTGATTATCCCTCTTAATCTCAACCATGATCTCCTCAATTCCCTCCCATTGATCCACCAGTTGAATCACGGTTCCTCTTTCAATATCCAGTTTCAATGGTTATGCTGCCCCCTTCCCCATCAAATTAAATCTATCCCAATCATATTTAAATCAGTTGAACGGGAACGTGGGTTGATTTCCACTTTTCAGTCACTCCTTGCAGTTCCGCTTCGTTTAATTCCATTTTGATATAATCTGTGTAAAAAATTTCAATTTTTAATTGATTATCATTAAAAAAACGAACATTTGAAAACTGCTCCAGATCCAGCCAATTGTCAAAAAAATGAAAGCGGTCTTCTGTCATCGGAGCTTTAAACAATCGACTTATGACCGCATTTCCTTCCTTTTTCTCAATGATATTCTCCTTTGTTGCTCCCAGTCTTAATAAACAATCCACAGATTTTTCCAAACCCATCTTTTGGGCCAACAGGTAGTCAGAATACTCCACTTCGAAATGGGTAATAACATCTTGTAATGACTGCAAAACACCATAAAATAATTTTCTAATAACCAAATTGGATGGAGACCAAGGATGTTCTGCAAAATGAAAGATTACTGTCCAATGGCCATCCGCATTTTTTTTCTTTTTAAGCCGCAAGTGCGTCATAAGAATCCCCCCTACTCTCTTCTATCTTCATCGGTTTTTGTCATTCTTGAATACAGATTGGGGAAAAGGCGATGAAAATCAAGGATGATAAAAGCAAGGATACTGGCGAATAAAGTAGGAATATACATTCCGGAACTAATCATCAAACCAATAGCAGAGGCAACCCAAATACCCGCTGCCGTGGTTAGTCCCTTAATAGTTCCATTATTTTTAATAATCACACCGGCCCCTAAAAATCCTACACCCGTAACCACTTGGGCAGCAATTCGCCCCGGGTCATAGGTAGGGCCCAAGGTAGGAAATCCGTAAATGGAAGTCAAACCAAAAATGGTAGAACCGAAACAAACCAGCGTATAGGTTCGAAATCCCGCCGCTTTGGGAGCATTCATGTCTTTAAAGGAACGCTCTCTCCCTAATCCCATTAATACCCCCACGAAGAACGACAATACTAGCCGAAAAATAATGGTAAACATATCGCTTTGAAAAAAATCCTGAAGCATACACAAACCTTCCTTCTGCCCATTATATCCAATACTTCACCTTATCATAGCAGGTTTATCCATATTATATATTATAAATTATAATTCCTTCGAATTAGAGGTGAAAAGGATGATCAGAAGTTTTAGTGGCGGTAAGCTATCGGATAAAAATGAAAAAAGAGAATGAATTGTATTTACTAATGACACTTACTATTGTAGTATAAATTTGGACAGTTAATTTACAAAAAATTATCTATATTTGGAACATTTATTAGTATTTCAACCGTAAATAACGTTAATATAGTGTTAACTTAATGCTCCTATAAATTGTTGGGTTTTACAGGAATTTTGCAACTCAAAGTCAGAGGGCCAAATTTTTTGCAAACCAGGAAAGGTGTTGTTCAAAAATTTATTATTGAACAACTTCTAAATAAACGAAGGAGTGTTGGTTATGGAGTATTCACCATGTTGTCAGGACAGAAAAACGGTGAAGTATGTATCAGATTATCAATATTGTTGTGATGATGACTATGATTTGCAAATTCCTGTTGAATTTTGTTCTAAATGCGGCAAACTGTTAAGTCCCAACATATTTAACACAACTTGATTCTTCAATGTTTTCATTTTTCCCGTGTTTGTATTGATGTTATGGCTGGGGTCCTTCGCATTGAAGCAATATATAACACGGGAGTGAGCATATAAACGCCCATCCCCGTTGATGAAGTTATACTGCTTGCTTTTCAATGGGGAATACAGCGTTAAAAACTATCAACAGGGGGGAAGACGGAGAAATAAATATTTTTTTCAATTTATACTTTGATAGAGAGGGAGAGGGAAAATGCAACTTCAAAAAACCATTGTCCGAAATACCAAAGCTGAATTTGTTGTTGACTTGGTTGAATCGGTAAGTGGAGTATTGCTTGTTTTATTTTTATGGACTCACATGATTTTTGTGGCGACAATATTATTTGGTGTTGATCCTTTTAACGCATTGGCTAAATTTTTAGAAGATTATTATTTACTCCCAGCCGCTGTTGTATTTATTTTACTTGTTTTTTTGGCTCACATTGGGTCCGTTCTGAAAAGAATTCCTGGACGTTGGCGTGAACAAAAAATTGTTTGGAATCATGCTAAAACGATCAAACACGGAGATACCTGGTCATGGTTATTTCAATGTGTTTCTGGCCTGGCTATTCTCATTCTTGCTTCTATCCATATTGTTCTTGTTGTATATGGTGGAATTGATGCGAAATTGAGTGCAGATCGCGTCAATTCACCTATCTTATGGATATATCTGCTTTTATTATTCTTTGGCGAATATCATGCTAGTATCGGCCTCTACAGAATTGCTGTTAAATGGGGTTGGATGAAGCGTCAATCGATAAAGAAAGTATTAAGCTTTGTCACATTTGCTCTTTTAGCATTAGGCCTTGCAACTCTGTGGGTCTTCTATACATTGGGAGGTGCAGCATGAGCAATTATGATATTTTTTCATCAGACGTATTAGTTGTTGGAGCAGGGTTGGCCGGTGAACGTGCAGCTGTTGCTGCAGCTGAAAAAGGCTTGAATGTAATTATCCTAAGTTTGGTTCCTCCTCGCCGTTCCCATAGTACAGCTGCCCAAGGGGGTATGCAGGCTTCTTTGGGGAACAGTGCAAAAGGTTTGGGAGACAGCCCTGATGTCCATTTTGTCGATACCGTTAAAGGTTCTGACTGGGGCTGTGAGCAGGATGTTGCAAGAATATTTGTAGAAAATGCTCCAATTGCCGTTAGGCAAATGTCCTATTGGGGTGTCCCCTGGAACCGAGTCGTTGCCGGAAAGAAAATTCTCCATGATGGAACTGAAATAGAAGATAGCCCTGAAAAAGAAGGATTGATTACAGCCCGTGACTTTGGAGGAACAGCAAAATGGCGGACGTGTTATACTTCAGATGGTACCGGACACACCCTTCAATTTGTGATGGACAGCATCGTGATTAAACTGGGTATTACTGTCCATGACAGAACCGAAGCAATCTCTATTATCCATGACGGAGACCGCTGCTACGGCGTGGTGGCCCGTTGTCTAAGGACGGGTAAACTTCGCGTCTATACTGCTAAATCGACTGTGATTGCAACAGGTGGTTATGGTAGACTATATGGCGCTTCCACCAACGCGATTATCAATGAAGGTAGCGGTATGTTTATCGCTCAAGAAACCGGGGTTGTTCCCCTTGGAAATATGGAAGCTGTTCAATTTCATCCTACTGGAATTGTTCCATCATGGATTCTTGTTACCGAAGGGGCCCGCGGGGATGGAGGTTACTTAAGGGATAAGAATCTTCACCGTTTCATGCCAGACTATGAACCTGTCAAGAAGGAATTGGCTTCCCGTGATGTCGTATCTCGACGGATGATGCAGCATATTCGCAAAGGATATGGCGTTGAAAGCCCCTATGGAGAGCATCTATGGCTAGATATTCGTCATTTGGGAGAAAAGCATATTAATACTAACCTACGTGAAATTGCGAACATATGCCGCAATTTTGCCGGAATCGACCCTGTACACGATTTAATCCCTGTCCGTCCTACCCAACACTATAGCATGGGTGGTATAAGAACCAATGCTCAAGGTATGGCTTATGGTCTTGAAGGATTGTTTGCCATCGGTGAGGCGGCTTGTTGGGATCTTCATGGCTTTAACCGTCTCGGAGGAAACTCATTGGCTGAAACCGTTGTCGCCGGTATGGTTATCGGTGAAGAAATTGCAAAATACACCAAGGATGCTTCCTACAACGTTTCTACGAAACTATTGGATGAATTTGTCGGTCAACAGGAAGATCGAATTGATGCGCTTATCAGTAATCGCAACGGCAGTGAAAATGTATATGAGATCCGCCGTGAAATGGAAAAGACCTTAAGTACCTATGTGGGGATTTTCCGAAATGGAAAGGATTTGCAAACTGCAGTTAATAAACTAGATGAATTGTATCAACGTTCACTTAAAGTTGGGATTCGTTCTGGCGGCAAGGGTGCTGATCCGGAATTGGCTTCAGCTCTTCGTATAAAGGGTATGGTCCGACTGGCCTATTGTATAGCTGCAGGTGCCCTTAACAGAACTGAGAGCAGAGGCAGCCATTTCCGTGAAGATTATCCAAAACGGGATGATGCAAACTGGCTCAAAAGAACTTTAGCCTACTGGCCTGTTGGGGCATCTAAACCAGAATTGAAATATGAGCCTGTAAAAATCACTGAATTGCCTCCTGGTGACCGTGGTTACGGGGAAGCAAGCGCTCAAGCTAGTGCAGGAAAGGCATGAGAATTATTTTCCCTTTGACTGGAGGAGAGAACATATAAGGAGGTAAAATCATGAGCAATCGCCTATTAACATTCAATATCTTCCGCTATGATCCAAATACGCCAGAAATCGAGCCTAAAATGCAGAAATTTCAAGTAGAAGAAGAAGAAAGAATGACTCTGTTTATCGTGCTAAATAAAATACGGGAAGAACAGGATCCAACGTTAAAGTTTGATTTTGTATGCCGGGCAGCAATCTGTGGTTCCTGTGCCATGCTGGTGAACGGGAAGCCAACGTTAGCTTGTAAAACCTTGACTAAAGACTTGCCAAATGAAACAACTTTAATGCCACTTCCCGCCTTTAAATTATTGGGTGACTTATCTGTAGACACTGGAACCTGGTTCAGGGAAATGTCAATCAAAACTGAAGCTTGGGTCCATACGGATAAAGTCTTCGATCCAAAAGCTGAAGAAGAGAGAATGAGCAATGACCAGGCATTGGCTATTTATGAGGCCGAACGTTGTATCGAGTGCGGGTGCTGTATTGCTGGTTGTGCAACTGTAAATATTCGTCCGGACTTCTTAGGAGCAGCAGGTATTAACAGAGTGGCACGATTCATGCTGGATCCTCGGGATGAAAGAACTGAACAGGAATATTTTGAAGTGGTTGGATCAGATGATGGGGTATTTGGTTGCGTTGGCCTCATGGCATGTGATGACAACTGTCCTATCGGCATCCCGCTTCAGGGTCAACTCTCTTACGTTCGCAGAAAGATGGCCGTTGCCGGCTGGCGCAGATAACAACGAAAATTTCCTTTATTCTTAAAAAAAGGGAGCCCAATCCGGGCTCCTTTTCTCTTTCCCACTGTTTGTTCAATCAATAAGAATCTTATTCCTTGTTGTCATTCGTGACGATCATGTTATTGTTCAGGTTGTTCGTATTCTCTGCTATACGGATTATATTTTGGCTGATCATCTCCAGGTGCCTTGAGGTCTTTTCCAAAGAAATTCGGATGGAGTTTAAGGCATACAATATAAAAACCCATACTCCGATAACGACAATAAACCATAAAAATCCAAATCCCATTGCCGGCCAATTCCAACCCATCATAATGCAACCTCCTTCGAGTTAAATGCGATAGATTATCTTTCCTTGCTACCTTTTATTACATGATTACATGCTACCTTTATTACGTCTATATGTGCCGACGGTTTCAAAAAATTGATATTTCACATGTTACTTAAAATCCTGAAAAATGGATCATAAGGATTCTTCGATAATGGCCACGACTAGCTCTGTTGCCTTAACCAATTCTTCAATAGAAATTCTTTCTTTTGTGGTATGAATTTCCTCGTATCCAATGGCCAGATTTACCGTAGGGATTCCATATCCATTAATGACATTGGCATCACTGCCCCCTCCGCTTGATTTAAGTGATGGAATCCGCCCGATTTTTTCTACCGCTTTGCTGGCCACTTTAACCACATGATCTTCTTCTCCAAATTTAAAGGCAGGATACATGACCTCCCAATGAAATTCAACCTTTGCTCCCGCTTCTTCTGCTGCCTCATCAAAAGCCTGTTTCATCTGATCCACCTGTTTTTCCATTTTATCCACAACCAGGCTTCTTGCCTCAGCTAAAATATCCACGCGATCACAAACAATATTGGTGGCTTGTCCTCCTGAAAAACGGCCGATATTGGCTGTGGTTTCATGGTCTATCCGACCCAAAGGCATTTTTGAAATTGCTTTAGATGCGACATTGATGGCACTGATTCCATCCTCGGGATTCACACCGGCATGGGCTGACTTCCCTAATATGGAGACTTCTATCTTAGCCTGGGTTGGTGCAGCTACAATGATCTCCCCAACCTTTCCATTACTATCCAGGGCAAATCCGTACTCTGCTTTAATTAGAGAGGCATCTAACGCTTTAGCCCCCTTCAATCCCGACTCTTCTCCGACGGTGATGACAAATTGAATGGAAGGATGGGGGATGTGGTTCTCTTTTAATAACCGGATGGCTTCCAACATGGCAGCAATTCCTGCTTTATCATCACTGCCCAAAATCGTCGTTCCATCGGAAGTAATATAGCCATCCTTCACCTGAGGTTTTATCCCCTTACCCGGAACCACCGTATCCATATGGGAAGTAAAGTAAATGACTGGGCCCGCTGTTGTTCCTTCAAGTGTCGCCACAAGATTGCCTGCTCCATGGCCGGTTTTGCCTTTTGCCTGATCTTCGACTACCTGCAGGCCCAACGAAGAAAATTTATTTTTCAGGACCATTGAAATGGCACCTTCATGTCCTGTTTCGCTGTCTACCTGGACAAGTTCCATAAACTCATCAATCAGTCTCTGTTGATTAACCAATTGAATTCCTCCATTCAACAAGGTTTTAGAAAGTTTTAAACCGCTTCCATTTATCACCTTACCATGTTTTTGAACCATTTGAAAGGGCTGTTTTTATCCGTAAATAAACGCAATTATAACAACAAATAACAAATTTGTTATTTCCAATACTTTCTTAATGTTTCAAAACGCATGGCCCCCATGTTTGAAACAGGCTCCTGGCGGAGCAAGTATTGCTTGCTGTCCTTTATGATTTTGCGCTGCTGCAGCTGCTGATATTTTCCCGCATCCTGCCAAACGGATGTATCCTTGGGGCTGGAAACAAATTTAATCTCATAGGACCTCATCAATCTTTATCTCTCCTTCTAAAGAACTGTAATACAGCGTTATTTTATAGGTACGGAACTAAACTTACATGACCCGCAGGGTCACAAATTCTCATGAAAATAATTCCATCCAGTAGTTACCTAGTTACTGTATCATCGTCATCTTCTCATAATGGAAATTGAACAGGGGAATGGTAAGTCGTAAATCTTTATGGTGGTAGCAATATCAGACCCCGCGAACTAAACGGACAGCATCGATCATTGAGCACAAATTCCTGTTGCTGCGAGCACGAATATCAAATTACTGTTTGTCTCTGATC
>NZ_JAKIHL010000008.1 GCF_021608135.1 Microaerobacter geothermalis | reverse complement strand
CAGATACCAAACTTTTTTGATCCGATCAAATTGGATGCGGATTTGTTGAATGTTTGCGTCTTCCGGTAAGGGAAGGTGTTTGACTTCCACTTTTAGACTGTCAACCTGAAAGACGTCCTGTATTTTCTTTGAAAGGGAGAGCAAAAGATTTCCGTCTATTTTACGAATAGTCTTCCAACGCTTTAAAATAGCTTTTCCAATTTTGTTCGAGAACTTTTAGACATTGTTGATAGGTATGCGAATGGAGATATTCCCTATGCCAATTGGATTTCAGTTCCCTTTCGAGCGCATGGTATGATTTATATGGGTTTTCACGGTTTTGATGGTTGGCAATGTTGTATAGTTTGGTGGTATGAAAGGATAATTCTTCGATGATTTGTTCTTGTTGACCGGTCCATCGTGGGTAGAATTTAAGCGTTAGTTTCAATCGTTTCACCTCCTCTTCCTATGATGATTATACCATAAGAAAAGGCGTTATGGAACATTTGTTTGTAATCAGTCAGCATTTATCTCCCCCTTATAGAAGATGGGAGTCTTCTGCTAAGTAATGATAAAGATTCGAAAATCTCCGCTTACAGCTCCTCAAGCCGTTTCTATCAACTCCCTCAAAGAAGCATAATTTTTTTATTATAGATTCTTTAATTAAGAACTTATTTGCATCACTCATTTCTTTTCAAATAAAAACACTTTAACCAAATTTGGTTAAAGTGTTAAACAAGGGTAATATATCAAAGTAAGATATGTATGGTGCCGGTGATCGGAGTCGAACCGATACTCCCGCAAGGGAACACGATTTTGAGTCGTGCGCGTCTGCCAATTCCGCCACACCGGCATATAAAGTTGTGACCTCTTTTAGGTAATAGGATGGGGTAGGATCTAGGATCTGCCCTGAGAGATACGCTACTTCGTAACGACATCATCTCTCTTCGCCACTTTTGCTCCTTGCTTACCTTATCCGCCTAGGACCCATTGGTCTAATATCTCATCGGTCGTAAACAGATGAATGGCGTGCCCTGAGAGATTCGAACTCCCGACCTTCTGATTCGTAGTCAGACGCTCTATCCAGCTGAGCTAAGGGCACATCGTGGTGCCGAGGACCGGACTTGAACCGGTACGGTAGTCACCTACCGCAGGATTTTAAGTCCTGTGCGTCTGCCAATTCCGCCACCCCGGCAGCTATAAAATTGGAGGCGGCACCCAGATTCGAACTGGGGATAAAGGTTTTGCAGACCTCTGCCTTACCACTTGGCTATGCCGCCCTATTAATGATGTGAGTCGAAATGAAAAAAGTTAATTGAATGATGGAGCGGAAGACGGGATTCGAACCCGCGACCCTCGCCTTGGCAAGGCGATGCTCTACCCCTGAGCCACTTCCGCATATTGGCTGGGCATCCTGGATTCGAACCAGGGAATCACGGAGTCAAAGTCCGTTGCCTTACCGCTTGGCTAATGCCCAACGATTTGGGGCGACTAATGGGAATCGAACCCATGAATGCCGGAGCCACAATCCGGTGCGTTAACCACTTCGCCATAGCCGCCACAATATATTGTATTTGGCAGGGGTGGTAGGAATCGAACCCACACTGGAGGTTTTGGAGACCTCTGTTCTACCATTAAACTACACCCCTATAATGATCAATTTGTCAAATTACATGGTGGAGGGGGTAGGATTCGAACCTACGAAGGCGATGCCAACGGATTTACAGTCCGCCCCATTTGGCCACTTTGGTACCCCTCCGCACTAGAATATATCTCACATCTCTTACTCCTAAAATGGTGCCGGCGAGAGGACTTGAACCCCCAACCTACTGATTACAAGTCAGTTGCTCTACCAATTGAGCTACACCGGCTCGAAGAAATGGTGGCTCGGGACGGAATCGAACCGCCGACACGAGGATTTTCAGTCCTCTGCTCTACCGACTGAGCTACCGAGCCTCTTTTCAAGCAGCAATGATTATTTTATCACGCTGTTATGCATTATGTCAAATGCGGATAATACCATGGGTGAGAATTTAATATGGCGGAGCTGACGGGATTCGAACCCGCGTTCTCCTGCGTGACAGGCAGGCATGTTAGGCCAACTACACCACAGCTCCATTTTTGCCTGTACCCATCAGGTACTCTTGTTGTCTTATTAACTTTATATTTAAACGATACAGCCAAAAGAAGAATATTGGTTGCGGGGGCAGGATTTGAACCTGCGACCTTCGGGTTATGAGCCCGACGAGCTACCGGACTGCTCCACCCCGCG
>NZ_JAKIHL010000007.1 GCF_021608135.1 Microaerobacter geothermalis | reverse complement strand
TTGTTCTTGTTGACCGGTCCATCGTGGGTAGAATTTAAGCGTTAGTTTCAATCGATTCACCTCCTCTTCCTATGATGATTATACCATAAGAAAAGGCGTTATGGAACATTTGTTTGTAATCAGTCAGCATTCATCTCCCACTTATAGAAGATGGGAGTCTTCTGCTAAGTAAAGATAAAAAAGAGACAGGGGGATCAGCCCTGTCTGCTCAAGGAAGGTCAACTTCAATGAAGAAGGTATTTGCGTAAGTATTAAAAAAAGTGGATGGTAATCTGCTCTGTCGTGGTGTCAATCCATGATTGGGTTACGGCCATCTGTTCCTCCATCCAGGCAATTTGCTTTTCTACCTGGGACTTAGCTGTTCCACCGAGAACATCTCTGGCATTAACCACTTGCTCAATGGCGAGGGCCTCATAGATATCCTGTTCAAACAGAGAAGAAAACTCCTTGTATTCATCCAATGACAGATCCAACAGATATTTGTTCTGTTGAATGCAGTAGAGAACCGTTTTCCCCACCACCTCATGGGCCTCTCTGAAAGGCATTCCCTTATTTACCAGATAATCGGCCAAATCGGTAGCGTTGGAAAAGTCCTGCTTCACCGCCTGCAGCATGTTTTCTTTTTTCACTGTCATGGTTTCGATCATAGAAGCGTAGAGGGTGAGTGCGCCATGGAGCGTTTTGACGGTGTCAAACATCCCCTCTTTATCTTCTTGCATATCCTTGTTGTATGCTAAAGGCAAAGATTTTAATACCGTTAACATTCCTACCAAGTGGCCATACACCCTGCCGGTCTTACCCCGAACCAATTCAGCCACATCGGGGTTTTTCTTCTGGGGCATAATGCTGCTTCCGGTACAAAATGCATCATCCAATTCGATAAAATTGAATTCATTGCTGGACCAAAGAATCAGCTCTTCGCTTAACCGGGAAAGGTGAGCCATCAACAGAGAACTGGTAGAAAGGAATTCCACAATAAAGTCCCTGTCACTGACCGCGTCCATACTATTATAATATACTCCTTTAAAGCGTAAAAGTTGCGCAACATATTCCCGATCGATGGGAAAAGTAGTTCCAGCCAAAGCACCGGCCCCTAAGGGAAGAACATTAATTCTCTTCCAACCATCCATATATCTCTCAATATCCCGTTGAAACATGGAGACATAGGCCATTAAATGATGGGCAAGGAGAACAGGCTGAGCTCTTTGAAGGTGGGTATAGCCGGGCAGAATGGTATCCAAATGAAGCTTGGCCTGATGAATCAGGGCTTTCTGCACCTTGTACAAACCCTTCACCAGATGGAGCACCTGCTCCCTTAAATAAAGGTGCATATCCAAAGCCACCTGATCATTACGGCTTCTGCCGGTATGCAGCTTTCCGCCAACGGGACCAATCTCTTCAATCAGCATCTTTTCAATATTCATATGAATGTCTTCATTGGCTACCGTAAATTCCACTTCACCACGTTCAATTTTGGCGGCTACCTTTTTCAAACCCTCCAGAATGGTCTCCACATCTCCGGCAGGTAAAATCCCACATTTTCCCAACATCTTCACATGGGCCATGCTGCCAAGGATATCTTCCCTGGCCAGCTCTTTATCAAAGTAAATGGAGGCGGTGTATTCCTCAACCAGTTGGTCCGTTTTCTTGGTAAAACGTCCACCCCAAAGTTTTGACACGAATGTGAACTCCCTTCTATAGATCCGGAACTAAAGATTTACACGTCTGCTTGTCGAGTTCGGCTTAGGAAACTTACTTCAGATGGAAAACATCTGGGTATTTCAAAGATGAAGTTAGTTTGATGGCTAATTCCCGTTCTTTAGCCCCTCCGCTTTGCACAAACTCGAAAGACTGTCCTTAGTAAATCCCTTAGTTCCGTCCATATATTTCCATAAACATTTAAGACGCCAGATTATTTATTCTGCGCTACACCGGATGAAACTTTCAGTCGCAGAGCGTTCAAACGAATAAATCCGGTTGCATCAGACTGATCATACGCCTGAGTCGGATCGGCTTCCATCGTTGCTATGTTCGGGTTGTACAGGCTAACCGGGCTCTTCAATCCGGCTGCGATCACGTTTCCTTTATACAGCTTCAGGCGAACCGTACCAGTGACGTTTCTCTGGCTTTCGGCAACAAGGGCCTGGATCGCCAGTCTTTCCGGAGCAAACCAGAAGCCGTTGTAAACAAGCGTGCTGTAACGAGGAATGAGGGAATCACGCAAATGCATAACTTCCCGATCCATTGTAAGGGACTCTATTTTACGATGGGCCACAAACAGGATCGTGCCTCCCGGTGTTTCATAAACACCGCGGCTTTTCATGCCAACAAACCGGTTTTCGACCATATCTACTCGTCCGATGCCATGTCTTCCGCCCAGTTCATTCAACTTTTCCATGACCTGCAGAGGCGTCATCCTCTCTCCGTTAATGCCTACACAATTGCCCTGCTCAAAGTCCAATTCTATATATTCCGGCTGATCCGGCGCTTCTTCGGGGGATACGCTTAATACATACATATCACGCATCGACTCTCCACTCGCATCAATCCACGGATCCTCAAGGATGCCACTCTCATAGCTAATGTGCAACAAATTACGGTCCATAGAATATGGTTTTTCTACCGTTGCCTTTACCGGAATGCCATGCTCCTCGGCATAGGCAATCATTTCTGCTCTTCCGGGAAATTGCTCACGAAAGGCCTCAATGCGCCACGGCGCAATAACCTTTAACTCCGGGGCTAGAGCAGCTGCCGTCAGCTCAAAACGCACTTGGTCGTTTCCTTTACCAGTTGCACCGTGTGCAATTGCAGTTGCCCCCTCGGCTCGGGCAATTTCAACCATCCGCTTGGCGATCAACGGGCGAGCAATGCTTGTGCCGAGCAAATACTGGCCCTCATAGAGCGCCCCTGCCTGAAACATAGGATAAATGAAGTCCCGAGCAAATTCCTCACGAAGATCCTCAATATACACCTTCCTTGCACCGGTGCGCAGCGCTTTTTCTTCAAGTCCTTCCAATTCCTCTTTCTGTCCTATATCAGCCGTAAATGCAATGATTTCTGCATCGTAGGCTTCTTTCAGCCATGCTAAGATAACGGAAGTGTCCAAGCCACCGGAATAGGCAAGAACAATTTTTTCCTTGCTCATAAAACTCTTCCTTTCCACTATAGAAGCGGAACTAAACATCTATGACCCGCAGGGTCACAAATTGATATGAAGAGGACTAATTTCCGTTCTTTATCCCCTTCGCTGAGTACAAACTCGAAGGCTGTCCTTAATAAAATCTTTAGTTCCGTCCATAATTCATGAAATTTCATAATAAATGACATTATGCACCATACAGAATAAAAATGCAATAGCTCTATATGAAGTTGCCTTATCCCATTAACGCGGTTAAAATCGCCTTTTGGGCATGGAGCCTGTTTTCCGCTTCATCAAATATCACGGAATGTTCCCCGTCGATAATCTCGCTTGAGACCTCTTCTCCACGATGGGCAGGTAAGCAGTGTAGAAAAATGTAGTCCTCCTTGGCATAGGATACCAATTCTTCATTCACCTGATAGGGAGGAAATACCTTCTCCCTTTCCTTCTGTTCGGCTTCCTGACCCATGCTAGCCCATACATCGGTATATATCACATCGGCATCTGCAACAGCCTCCACTGGCTCAGTGGTAATGACAATTTGACTGCCCGTTGATTTCGCAATATCTTTTGCCAATTTTACCACCTGATCGTCAGGGGCGTAACCCTCAGGGGAAGCAACTGCAATATCCATCCCCATTTTTGCCCCGCCGATAAGAAGGGAATGGGACATATTATTTCCATCTCCGATAAAAGCCAATTTCAACCCTTTAAGAGCTCCCTTTATTTCATAGATGGTGAGCAGATCTGCCAACACCTGGCAGGGATGAAAGGAATCCGTTAGACCGTTAATCACAGGCACTGTCGCATATCTGGCCAGTTCCACCACTTTTTTATGGGCAAAGGTCCGAATCATGATCCCGTCTACATAGCGGGAAAGAACCTGGGCCGTATCTCCAATGGTTTCTCCGCGGCCCAATTGAATGTCGCTGCTGCTCAAAAACAGCCCTTGCCCCCCCAACTGATACATCGCCACTTCAAAGGAAACCCGGGTTCTTGTCGATGATTTCTCAAAAATCATACCTAACGTCTTTCCAAGAAGGGGCTTATACTCCTTCCCTTCCTTTTGCAGGGTTTTTAGCTCCAGGGCCAAATGAAGCAGATACCAAATCTCTTCTGTTGAAAAATCAGATAACGTCAAAAAATCCCTACCCTTTAAATTCACCTTTGGTTTCCATTCAATGGCTAACAATTTCATCTCTTCTCGCCCTTCCTTCTTTCAAATAACCGGCGGTTTCAACCAAATCCGTTATCGTAACATCACCCATTTTTATATACGTCTTAAAAGTATCCAATGAGGTGAAGCACGGAATATCCAACTGCAAGGCCAGCTGTCTGAGTAAAAATCCCTGGGATGTTCTTTGATTTCCCCTGCGCGGGGTATTTAGAATCAGCTTAGGCTGGTTTTGCAGAAAATAAGCCTTCATTTCCGTCACATTGTTTAAAACATTCTTTACGGTTAGCCCCCATTCCGATAAGAATGATGCCGTTCCCGGAGTGGCTGCAACTTCCACTTCCCATTTCATCAAGAGGGGAATGATCGGAATGAACGCTTCCCTGTCCCCTTCATTTAATGAGCAAAAAATCATATCCCCTTTGCTCAAGGGCTTTACCGTACCTTCCTTCCAGTGAAAAGCCTTATAGAGAGCTTCTTCCATGGTCCATCCCAGTCCCAGAACTTCCCCGGTTGACTTCATATCCGGACCCACCGCCGCTTCCACTCCATGTAACTTCACCGTGGAAAAGATGGGAATTTTGACGGCAAAGTAAGGAATGGCTGGCAACAGGCCGATTCCATAGTTCATCTCCTTGAGTGACACTCCCAACATCGTTTTCACAGCCAGCTTTACCATGGGAATGCCGGTGACCTTGCTAACAATGGGTACCGTTCTGGATGCCCGAGGATTCACTTCCAACACATAAATTTGCTCACCATGTACAACAAATTGGATATTGATTAATCCAACGGCTTTCAACTCTTTGACAATCTGCTGGGTATAGCGGGCAATGGTTGCCTTTTGCGCATCACTCAAACTTGGGGATGGAAAAATGGACGTACTGTCCCCGGAGTGAACACCTGCCCGTTCTACATGCTCAAAGATTCCGGGAATCAGGACATCTTCCCCATCGGCTACTGCATCCACTTCCACCTCCATACCCGGCATATATTTATCCACCAGTAAAGGAAACATTTTTAAATAATTGGCTTCATCCCTGACTTGTTCAAAATATTGGTTCAACTCTTGCCGATCCCGCAGTACCATCATTCCCTGTCCGCCGATGACATAGGAGGGACGAATCAGTATCGGATAGCCAATATGATTGGCTGCTTCATAGGTTTCTTTTTCAGAATAAACCCCTTGACCCGGAATATGGGGAATACCGCATGTTCTTAACAAGGAGTAAAACTGCTCCCGATCCTCCACCATATCAATGGATTCCATCGACGTTCCGTATAAATGAACCCCCATTTCTGCCAGAGGCTTCGCCAGATTAATGGCCGTTTGCCCGCCAAATTGAACAAACACCCCGGCAACCCCTTCTTTTTCAATTACATTCATCACATCAGATGGCGTTAGCGGCTCAAAATACAATTGATCTGCCGTGCTGTAGTCAGTACTTACCGTCTCCGGATTATTATTGATCACCACAGAGATATAGCCCATCTCCTTAATCGCCTTGGCGGCGTGGACAGAGCAGTAATCAAACTCCACCCCCTGACCGATTCGAATGGGACCGGAACCCACAACCAGCAGCTTTTTCTTCTCTTTATCCACTTCCACTTCATCCATTCCCTGCCAGGTGGAATAGTAATACGGAGTAGATGCGAGAAATTCAGCCGCACAGGTATCCACCAATTTATAGGATGGAGCCCAACCCCATTTTTTCCAGAGCTCTCGAACCTCCTTCACTTCTGTTCCTGTAAGTCTAGCAATGGTCTCGTCGGCAAACCCCCGAAGTTTTGCCTTTTTTAACAACGGGTGATGTTCACTACGGGTGAAGGTTTCCCACGGCGTTTCGGACAGCTCTTTCTCAATCTCCACAATATGATGAAAAATATAAAGAAAATAGGGATCAATCTTGGTAATTTCAGCGATTTCCTTCAAGGAAACTCCACGGCGGATCACCTCCGCCAAAATAAAGATGCGAATATCGGTGGCCTCATCCAGACCCTTTTTCAATTGTTCCAAAGACCATTTGGAGAGACTTGGCATTTCCAAATGATAAAGGCCAATCTCTAAGGAACGAATCCCCTTAAGGATCGCCCCTTCCATGGTGCGGTCAATGGCCATCACTTCTCCGGTAGCCTTCATTTGCGTCCCCAATTTGCGATCCGCCTGGGGAAATTTATCAAAGGGCCAACGCGGGATTTTCACAACCACATAATCAATGGCCGGTTCAAAGCTGGCATAAGTGTATCCTGTAATGGGGTTCATCACTTCATCCAAGTGGTATCCTAAAGCCAATTTAGCGGATATTCTTGCAATCGGATACCCTGTAGCCTTGGACGCCAGGGCACTGGAACGGCTAACCCTTGGATTTACCTCGATCAAATAGTAATTGTCACTATTGGGGTCAAGGGCAAATTGAATGTTGCATCCCCCCACGACACCCAAGGCCCGAATGACCTTGCAGGAAACGGAACGCAGCATTTGATACTGCCTGTCAGTCAAGGTTTGGGACGGGGCAACGACAATGCTGTCTCCAGTATGAATGCCAACGGGATCAATGTTTTCCATATTACAGACAATAATGCAGGTATCATTGGCATCCCGCATCACTTCATATTCAATCTCTTTCCAGCCCTTTACGCTTCTTTCCACCAACACCTGGCGAATGGGACTGGCCTGAAGGCCTCTCTTGGCAATGGTGTATAATTCCTCTTCATCAACGGCAATTCCGCCCCCTGCACCTCCCAAAGTATAGGCCGGACGAACAATGACAGGATACCCAATCTCTTCAGCAAAGGCCAACGCTTCCTCTACCGATGAGGCAATAGTGCTTTCGGGAACAGGTTCGCCAATTTCCTGCATCATTTGTTTAAATTGTTCCCTATCTTCCCCCCGCTTAATGGTTTCTAGGGGAGTTCCAAGCAATTGAACTTCGTATTGATCCAAAATTCCAGCATCAGCCAACTGAACGGCGAGGTTTAATCCGGTTTGACCTCCCAAAGTAGGCAATATGCCATCAGGTTTCTCTTTTTCAATAATTCTGGCCAGGGATTCCACAGTCAGCGGTTCCATATAAATCCGATCGGCCACTTCCCGGTCCGTCATAATGGTCGCCGGATTATTGTTGACCAGAACCACTTCCACCCTCTCCTCTTTCATCGCCAAACAGGCCTGGGTTCCGGCATAGTCAAATTCTGCTGCCTGCCCGATGACGATGGGACCGGATCCAATGACTAATACCTTTTTTATCTCTTCTGCTTTAGGCATAACTTTTCTCTCCTATGTGTAAACATTGCTGGATAAATTGGCTAAAAATATGGGCTGTATCATTGGGGCCGGGATGGGCCTCCGGATGAAATTGAACAGACATAATGGGTAAAAATCGATGCTTTAATCCCTCGATGGATCCATCATTTACATTTCGATAGGTGACCATTAAGGAACCGCGATCCACCGAATCATCCGTTACCACATACCCATGGTTTTGGGAAGTGATGTACACTTTTCCAGTGGTCAATTCTTTCACCGGGTGATTGCTGCCCCGATGGCCATAAGGCAACCTTTCTGTATTTCCGCCAAATATCAGGGCAATAACCTGGTGTCCCAAACAAATGCCTAAAGTAGGATAGGCCTCCACCATCTTTTTTAACTGGGTCATATAGGGCAGCAAATCCTTCGGATTCCCCGGGCCATTGGAGAAAACAATCCCATCTGGATGGATCTGTTCAATTTCTTGAAAACGGGTCTGGTAATGAACCACAGTCACAGAACACCCTGATTCCAATAGGGACGTCAGAATAGAAGCTTTATATCCAAAGTCCACCAATACCACATGGGGACCATTTCTTGGATAAAATTGCCTTTCTCGGGTAGATACCTGATCCACCGGATGAATCGTCGGTTTTCCGATAAAACCTTTCGTTTCCTCCAGGTTTGCTGTAATCCTTCCATATACCTCCCCACGGTCACGAACCAATCGGGTAATGGCTCGGGTATCTATCCCTGATAAAACAGGCAGACCAAATTCCTTCGCCATTTCATCCAGGGATTGGATAGAGAGATAGTGGCTTGGATTGCAGCATAAATCCCCAACAACAATTCCAGAGAGGGCAGGACGTCGGCTTTCTTTATCCAGGGGGTTTGTTCCATAATTTCCTAACAAAGGATAGGTAAAGGTGACAATTTGTCCGCAATAAGACGGATCTGTCATCACTTCCTGATAACCGGTCATTCCGGTATTAAACACCACTTCCCCTTCCATGGTACGAATATCTCCAAATATTTCTCCTTCAAAAATCTCCCCTGTATGAAGAGCCAGATATCCTTTCATGTTACACCTCTCCTTTTTCAAGCAATCTACTCTTATAGATGCGAAACTAAAGATTCATACGTCCGCCAGTCGTTCTATAGATGTGGAATTAAAGATTCACACGTCCGCTAGTCGAGTTCGTCAGGAAGTGATTCATGTCCGCTTCAAGTCTAAAGAACGGAGCCCTCAAAAACATCTGGGTATTTCAAGGATGGAGTCAGTTTGAGGGCTAATTCCCGTTCTTTAGCCCCTACGCTCAGTACGAACTCGAAGGCTGTCCTTAGTGAATTCTTTAATTCCGTCTATATAGTTAACACTCGAATTTTCATGTTTTATTGGTTTAGGGCCCCCTGAAGAATCCCGACAGCCTGATTGATTTCTTCTTCCGTCACCGTGAACGGAGGAAGGAGGCGTATCACCTGAGGGCCTGCCGCCAGAGCAAGCAATCCTTTTTCTCTGGCTTTTGTAATATATAAAGCAGAATCTTCTTTTAATTGAATGCCGATCATCAAGCCTAAACCTTTGATTTTCTCTATTTTATCATTTGCTGAAAAAGCGTTCCGAAGCTTCTCCTGAATCAGAAACCCTTTTTGCTTCACCTGCAGGAGAATTCCCTCTTCTTCAATCGTGCGAACCGTGGCCAATGCGGCTGATACTGCCAAAGGATTTCCTCCAAAGGTTGATCCGTGGCTTCCCGGACCAAAGGCTTCAGACGTTTTTTTCTTCGCCATCATCGCTCCAATGGGAAATCCGCTTCCCAGACCTTTGGCAACGGTAACTACATCCGGTTCAATCCCGTACTGCTGGTAAGCAAACCAGGTTCCGGTCCTACCCATGCCGGTCTGAATTTCGTCCACCATCAGGAGGATTTCTTTTTCTTTGCAAATCGCAGTTACTTGCTGCAGCCATTCTTTTTCAGCCGGATTCACCCCGCCCTCCCCTTGAATCACCTCAAGAAGTACGGCACAGGTCCTATCATTGACCGCTGCTTCAAAGGCTGATAAATCATTATATGGGATGGTAACAATTCCAGGTAGCAGGGGTGAAAATCCAAGCTTCACCTTATCCTGACCCGTTGCTGTCAAGGTAGCCATCGTCCGGCCATGAAAGGATTGGGTAAAGGTAATCACCTCATATCGATCTAATTGCAGCACTGACTGAGCATATTTTCTGGCCAGTTTAATTGCTGCTTCATTGGCTTCCGCTCCACTGTTACAAAAAAACACTTTATCGCACCCGCTGATTTCTGTCAGTTTTTCAGCCAGTTTTTCCTGTATTGGAATATGAAACAAATTGGAGCAATGCCAAAGTTGTTCCAATTGCTTCTCTACCGCCTTTTTTACAGAAGGAGGTTGATGGCCGAGGTTCGTCACTCCAATGCCGGAGGTAAAGTCAAGATATTTCTTTTCTTCCACATCCCACAAATAGTTCCCCTGGCCTCTAATGACTTTCACCGGCCAACGGCTATAGGTTTCGAACAATGCCGACATTATGCCACCTCCCCCTTTCGAATTCGGGTTCCCACAGATTCCCCTTCAAGAACCTTATGAAGAACTCCCTCATCAATTCCACGGACGATAATTACTTCCTGTACCGATTCGTTCAAACAGTCTAATGAGGCCCTAACCTTTGGAATCATTCCTCCATATATTTCTCCCGAATTCATCATTTCCAGCACTTTCTTCTCGTCAAGAAGCGGAATTACTTGTTTTTTCCCGTTTACTTCCGCCATGATTCCCGGCACATCGGTAATCATCACCAGCTGTTTGACTCCCAAATGGGAGGCGATGGCACCTGCCGCTATGTCGGCATTGATGTTGTAACGATTGCCCTTTCTATCCACCCCTATGGGGGCAATAACCGGGATATAACCCAATTTCACAAGATCAAAAATCACTGAGGGGTTCACTGTTTTTATTTCACCCACACATCCTAAATTACCGGGTAGAGGATCCGCTTCTATAAGAAACCCATCACTCCCGCAAAGGCCTATGGATTTTCCCCCTGCCAGATGGATCTGCCTGACCAAATGCTTATTGATCTGACCCACCAAAACCATCTCTACCACCTCCAGGGTGGCTTCATCTGTCACCCTCATCCCATCTATAAATCGGGGCTTAATCTGAAGACGGTTTAACATGGACGAAATGGCCGGTCCCCCGCCATGAACCAGGATAGGGGTTACTCCTTTTTCTCTTAGGAGCGTCAGCTCTTTATAAAAAAGGGGTGGCAGTTGTTCCATGGTGCTGCCGCCGCACTTGATCACCATTAACTCAGTTATCTCCATTTTCCTATCTCTTCCCTTATCTTAGTACTTTCTAGGATCTAGGTCCGATAGCTGGCATTGATCCGCACATATTCGTAAGTCAAGTCACAACCCCAAGCCGTTGCTTGTTCATGACCCAGATTTAAGTGAATCTCTATGGATATCGTTGACCCCCTCAGGTACTGTTGAAGTCGATCCTCATCATACCAAAGGGGTAGACTCTCTTTTACCAGGGGAATATCTCCTACGCAGATATCCACCTGGTTCGGATTGATTGGCTGATTGCTGTATCCAATGGCAGCCATGATTCGTCCCCAGTTTCCGTCTGCACCATAAATGGCAGATTTCACCAGATTGGACCCGACAACCGATTTGGCTACAGACCTTGCCATATTTTTCGTTAAGGCACCTTTTACCGTCACTTCGATCAGTTTGGTTGCCCCTTCACCATCCCTGGCAATCATTTTGCTTAATTCCTGGGACACATAGAGAAAAGCGGACATAAACACATGCCATTCTGGATGATTCACATGAAGGGGATGATTTCCCGCTAATCCGCTGGCCATCACGACAACCATATCATTGGTGCTGGTATCCCCGTCGACGGTAATCATATTATAGGTTTCATTGGTTACCCATTTTAGGGCTTGATTCAATGCTTCATGCTCAATTTCAGCATCTGTGGTAATAAACCCAAGCATAGTAGCCATATTGGGATGAATCATTCCCGATCCCTTCGCTGAACCGGATAAAGTAACTTCCTTTCCATCGATCTGAAACTTGACGCAAAGGGTTTTTGCAAAGGTATCTGTGGTTAAAATGGCCCGGTTAAAACCATCGCTCCCATCTCTGCTCACATAGGAGGGGAGTTGTTTTATTCCGTTTAGTACCGTATCCATGGGCAAAAGCCGACCAATCCATCCGGTGGAATTGATCCCTACAAGATGTTCTTCCACTCCAAACACTTCAGCGGCTTCCCTTCTCATGGCATAAGCATCCATGATTCCCTGCTTACCAGTACAGGTATTGGCTATGCCGCTGTTGATCAGCACCACCTGCAGTTTCCCTTCAACCGCCAAACTTTCCTTGGTCACTTGAATGGGCGCTCCTTGAAAGCAATTGGTGGTATAAACCGCTGCAGCCGTTGCAGGGACAGAGCAGAAGATAGCCCCCAAATCCGGTCGTTTTTTCTTGATTCCGCAATGAAATCCCCCTGCGGTAAATCCCTTTGGAGTTGTAATGCTCCCATCAACCACCTGAAATGGATATGATTGATGAACAGATGATTCATCGGTATAAGCGACTTTACTTTTCATGCAGGACCCGCCCTTCTTGCCCGAAATAACAGAGACCACAGACGTTAAATGCTATCTGAATGGAACCAAAGAATTTGCTAAAGACAGCCTTCGAGTTCGTGCTAAGCGGAGTGGCTAAAGAACGGGAATTAGTCCTCAAACTGACTCCATCATCGAAAATACCCAGATGTTTTTGAGGGCTCCGTTCTTTAGCCTCGAAGCGAACTTTAATCACTTCTTTGCAAAACTCGACCTGCGGACGTGTAAATCTTTAGTTCCACTTCTATACGAAAGTTTAAATTTTACGGATATAAGGGTGTAAACGTTAAACCCGTATCCTCAGCCCAGCCGCTCATGATGTTCCAATTTTGCACCGCTTGACCGGCTGCCCCCTTCATAACATTATCAATGACTGAAATCACAACAACCCGATTGGTACGAGTGTCCACCTGAATGCCTATATCACAATAATTTGAGCCAACGACTTCCTTTGTTTTCGGGTATATTCCCCGCGGCCGCAATCGGACAAAGGGTTTATTTCGGTAGCGATCACGGAAAAGGGCTTCTATTTCATCTATGGTTTGATTTCCTTTTAAACTGGCATAAATGGTACAAAGGATCCCCCTCGTCATTGGAACTAAATGAGGCGTAAAAGTAATGGCTACCTCCTTATTGGTTACACGCTTGATGTTTTCCTCAATTTCCGGAGTATGCTGGTGGACCCCGATTTTATAGGCCGCTACACTTTCATTTACTTCACCATAATGGGTTCCAAGGGATAAGGATCGGCCAGCTCCAGATACACCAGATTTCGCATCCACCAAAATACTGTTTTCGATAATGACGTCACCAGACAAAAGGGGAAGTAACCCCAAGGAAGCTGCCGTAGGATAACATCCCGGATTGGCGATCACTTGGGCTTCTGCTATTTGACTAGAAAACCATTCCGGCAATCCATAGACCACTTTTTGTAAAAAAGAAGCAGATGCCGTTTTCTTTCCGTACCACTTTTCATACACTTCAGGAGATGGGAAACGAAGGTCTCCGGAAAGATCAATACAAGGCACTCCCCATTTCTGCAAAGAAGGAATGATTTGATGGCTGACCCCAGCCGGAGTTGCCGTAAATACGATATCGCTTTGCTCGGCGATTTGATTTATATTGACTTCCTGTAATGGTAAGTGACGAAGATTGGTTAAATGAGGAAAGACTTCCTGAAGGGTCATCCCCCCATGAGAATGACTGTAGCATATGATCTCATCCACTTTCGGGTGCTGATGTAATATTCGCACCAGCTCCACACCACCATATCCTGTGGCTCCTATCACCGACACCCTCACCGTCTCTCCTCCCTCCATCCCAACAAAATATAAATGCAGAAAAATGAAAGCTTCATCCATTTATGAATTATTATACATATCGTCGAATGTTAATTCAATCATTTATTTTTAATAAATATGCTGGAAAATAATTTTTTAGGCCTTTTTTTGAATATAAATTTGTGAAAGCGTTTTATTTTTATACATTATAAAAACTCCCCCATACATGGGAGAGTCTTTTTAACCTATTTCTTGTCAGCCAGCCATGCCGCTAAATTCTCAGCCACATCTTCACTCACCAAGCCCCCTGGCATGGCATTCTGCCCGTTTACGATAATATTTTTGATTTGATCCTTGGAGTATTTTGAACCAATGTTGTTTAATGATGGTCCCACCACGCCTTCCATATTGGCCCCATGACAGCTGGCGCAGGTTTGTTTGTAGCTGGTCTCCGCTGATGCAGCATCATAATTGCCAGTCTGGGGCGGATTATCTGTCTCAGCCGGCGGGTTGGCCGGAGGATTATCCGGCTGAGCCTGATCCTTTGGTGTACATCCGATAAGTAGCAATCCTAACAGTAATACAATCGATAGCATGAGCCAACTTTTCTTCAAGGGAAAACCTCCTGTCTTATACAGAATATCTTCCCTCTCATTTTTTGCTGAACTTTATTTATTATACATAGTTACGCCAATTGCTTTTTTAATCTTCTCAGGCTGATAAAGAACAGGAATCCTCCAATGATGACCAAAGCGAGAACATCCGGCCACAGGACGGAAATACCAACCCCTTTAAGAAAAATCCCCATACTAATGTTCGTATAGTATCTTAAAGGACTGAAGTAAGAGAGCCACTGCATAACCGGAGACATATTTTCCACGGGCACAAGGGTGCCTGATAAAAACATCAACGGAAAGAGAACAAAGAAACTTAATAGCAAAGCTTGCTGCATCGTATTGGCAACGGTGGCAATGTAAATTCCCAATCCGCTTGATGAAATAAACACCAGGAGGGATAAAACGTAGAATAAAAGCAGGCTTCCCCTGATCGGAACATCAAAGAAAACAAAAGACATGGATACCCCGATGGTAAGACCGACCATTTTAATCACAGACATGGGGAGCATTTTGGCAAAGATCAACTCTCCAGGACGAATCGGTGTGACCATCAACTGTTCAAGGGTCCCTGATTCTTTTTCCCTGATAAACACAGCAGCAGCCATCAGGATCCCAAGCAGTACAACGGTAATGGATACCATGGAGATCATCACGAAATGGGTATAGTTTAAATCAGAAGCAAAGTGAATTCTTACTATATTTTTCAACGGAATCTGATCCAAAACATCAAAGCCCATTTTTTTATTGATCCATTCTGCAGAGTAAGTCCCAATCACCTCCATGGAATTCCCTATAGCCTGAGCTGCCATGGTGGAATTTTCGCCATCGGCCACCAATTGAACCGTAGCACCTTCCCCGCGGGTTAAGGATTCGGAAAAATTAGCGGGTATGACCACACCCATTTTTACCGTCCCCTTATCCAATAATTCAGCTAATTCCCCTTCTTCCATGGGATAGGCAGTGACTTGAAATTTGTCACTTTGCCTGAACTGATTGATAAGCTCCTGGCTTTTTTCTGTTTTGTCCATATCCATTACAGCAATCGACACATTCTTATAATCCATGGTTAAGGCCCATCCGCAGACCGCCACTTCCACGAACATATACAGAACGATGAGCACCAGAGGAATATCGCGAAAAAATTGGATAAATTCCTTTCGAATCATAGATCCCATTCGTTCAAACATGGCTCTCCTCCCCTCAACTTCCCCTTTTTTTAAATCTCCAAGTGGCAAACATAAGAATGACCCCCGTATAAACCAATAAAAGCAGCAGGTTAAGCCAGATATAACTTAAGCCTAATCCCTTTACCAAGATTCCCCGGCTGATATCCACAAAGAAACGGGTTGGGAACAAGTAACTGTAGCCTTGAAACAGTGGAGGAAGCGTGGATATGGGATATAAAAA
This sequence comes from Microaerobacter geothermalis, assembly GCF_021608135.1. NCBI lineage: Bacteria > Bacillati > Bacillota > Bacilli > Caryophanales > Bacillaceae > Microaerobacter > Microaerobacter geothermalis. The sequence goes on along the minus strand of NZ_JAKIHL010000007.1, from coordinate 59,864 downwards.
ACCTGAGAACAGCATCGCCGGCATCATGGTTACAACAATCGTTAAAAACATCGCGGCCAACTGGCTCTTCATCAAGGTGGAGATCAGAAGCCCAATTCCCACCGTAGTGAATACAAAAATCGTTCCCGTAATCAAAAACAGAAGGATATTTCCCCTATATTCCACATCGAACAGAAACACGCCACCGATAAATATCACAAATAATTCAGCCATGGCCAATATCCCGTAAGGCAAAAGTTTACCCAATAGAAATTCCAGGGAACGAATAGGGGCAATATAAATTTGCTGAATCGATCCCTTCTCCTTCTCCCTTACCACTGCTAAAACGGATAAAAGGGGCGGGAAAACCATAAGAAGGACAGCAAAAAGTCCGGGGATAATAAACATATCACTTTTTAGGGAAGGGTTATACCAGATCCTGGGTTCTACCTGAAGCGGAATAAATTTTTCGATTGGAATATTTTGTTCCTTTAAAAAACGCATCTGTTCCAGTTGATTAATGGCAGTTACATAATCTATAATCACCGTTGCCGTAGGTGAGAAGGAGCCATCTACCAAAGTCTGAACCACAGCTGGGGGCATGCCGGCAAATTGACCTACCTTGGAGCGGTAAAGATTTTCGGAAAAATCAGGAGGAATAACCAGACCCACCTTCACCTCCCCTTTTTCCATTCTTTCTTCCAGCTCTTCCATGCTGTTTACATAAGCTACCACATTAAAATTCTCCGTACTGTCATAAGCCTGGATATATTCTCGGCTAACGGAGGTTTGGTCTTGATCCAAAACGGCAGTCGGAACGTTCTCCACATCAAAATTCAACGCGTATCCAAAAAGAAGAAGCATAATGACCGGGAGAACAAGGGCTGTGCCGATGGAAAAGGGATCGCGGATCAACTCGTGGACTTCTTTTTTGAATACAGCCCTGACTAATCTCCATCTCATGCCGGAATCCCCTCCCTTTTCTTTAATTCATTCTCCACCAGTTTGACAAAAACATCTTCCATGGATACCGGTACCTCAGCCTGCCTGATCAGTTGAAATCCTTTTTCCTTCAGCATCTCGATGATCTTCTGGAAGGGCATCTTTGATGGCATAATATGAAGCCCGTTTCCAAAAATGGCGGCATCAATTCCCATCTCAACCAGGAAGTTTTGCGCTTCAAAAGGCCGGTTGCATTCCACCTCCAGCAAATTGCCCTGGAACAAATCCTTTTTTAACTGAATGGGGCTTCCTACAGCAATCAAGTTACTGAGATAAATGAAGCCAATCCGATCGCAATGTTCCGCTTCATCCATATAGTGGGTGGTGATAAATATGGTCACTCCTTCAGCCGCAAGGTGATTAATTAGGGTCCAAAATTGTCTTCTGGCGATCGGATCTACTCCAGATGTTGGTTCATCCAAAAATAAAATTTCCGGTTCATGAATGGTTGCACATCCAAGGGCCAACCTCTGTTTCCACCCTCCAGACAAATCGGAAGTCATGATTTTCTCCTTTCCCTTCAAGTCGGCCATTTCCAGAATCCATTCTTTTCGTTCTAAATAATCGTTTTTGGTTAAACCATACGCTCCGGCATAAAAACGGATATTCTCCTCAACGGTCAGGTCCTTGTACAGGGAAAATTTTTGGGACATATACCCGATTTTTCTCTTGATGTTATGGGCTGACTTTTTCACATCCACCCCGGCAATGTACATTTCTCCCGAAGTAGCCGGCAGAAGTCCGCACATCATGCGTATTGCTGTAGATTTTCCTGAACCGTTAGGTCCCAGAAAACCAAAGATTTCACCTTTTTTCACGGTTAAGTTGATATGATTAACTGCAGTAAAGGATCCGAAGGTTTTTGTCAAATCCTTCACCTGTACCGCGATTTCTTCCTTTGGTATTTCCCCCTGGGAAACATCTATCGGTTGGATTTTAGAAATAAAAACATCCTCCTGATGCCCCTTGCCCAATTTTTCTTCAATATGATAAATGAAGGCTTCTTCAAGGTTTACAATCTCTTTTCCCAAAAGCTGCGATACCCGGCGCTTAATTTGATAAGGTGAATCCATAGTAATAATCTCACCTTGATACATCAAGGCTACCCGGTTAAACCGTTCCGCTTCATCCATATATGGCGTACAGACAAAAACAGATGTTCCTTCCGATACATAATCATGCAAAATATTCCAAAAATCTCTACGGGATACCGGATCTACCCCCGTTGTCGGTTCATCCAGAAAGATAATCTCCGGATGATAAACCAAAGTACAACAAAGGGCCAATTTCTTCTTCATTCCTCCTGAAAGGTTATCTGCTCTACGTGTGGTAAAAGCCTCCAGACGGCTTGCCTTTAACAGGCGCTCCTTCCTCTTTTCCCTTTCCTTGACAGGAACCTGATACATATCAGCAAAAAAATTGATATTTTCCTCGACGGAAAGAGTGCCATAAAGACTAAACCCCTCAGACATGTATCCGATTTTTCCCCTTAATTTCTCAGCTTCCTTCACCACATCCAATCCTGCCACCCTTCCTTCCCCGGAAGTGGGAAGAAGGACAGAGCAGAGCATTTGGGTCAGGGTAGTTTTTCCTGCCCCGTCAGGACCCAAAAGTCCAAAAATTTCTCCTTTCGGGACGGTTAAGCTAACCTCTTTTACTGCTGTATGCTGTTTAAACGTTTTCGTCAGCGATTTGGTTTCAATTGCCCAGGTCAAATTGACCACCTCTTATTCCCATTTTGCCTGATCGTCCCAACGAATGTAAACATCTACTGGCATCCCTGATTTAAAGACTCCTTTTTCATCGACAAAACGAACCTTCACTTTATAAACCAAGCGTTCCCTCTCTTCCTTCACATGGACGTTTTTTGGTGTAAACTGGGCTTCCGATGCAATGGAGGCGACACGTCCCTCAGCATATTGATCCGGGAAGGAATCGGAATAAATTCTTGCTTCATCATTCACTTTCACTTTACCTAAATCGACTTCAGGAATAAAAACATTGACCGTCATTTCCTTTGTATCCATTAATCGAGCTACCGGAGTTCCCGGAATCACCAATTCTCCTGATTTCACCAATTTATCTACTACTATCCCATCCATGGGAGATTTTATCACGGTCTTATCCAATGCCAATTCAATCTCCTTCACCACCGCTTCGGCAGTTTCTTTTTGCACAACGGCTGCTTGATATTGGATTTCGGCTACAGCCAGCTGCTCAGCTAAACCTTGAGCTCCAGCTGCGGTAGATTGGGCTTGAAGCTGCCCTGCTTTCACCATATCCAACACCACTTTCGCCCGTTCCACCTGTTGTTTGGATGCCTGATAAGCTGCTTCAGCCTGTTTAAAAGCCGTCTCAGCCTGGTCATAAGCCTGTTTACTGATCGCCCTTTGGCTATATAATTCTTTATACCGTTCCATATCCGCTTTTACCTGATTATATTGGGCTTCAGCCTGCTTTAAACCCGACTGGGCAACAGCTAAAGCTTTTTCTGCTTCCCTTTGTCTTTGGGCCACTTCCGTTTCAGCATAACTGGAACCCAAGTCGGCTTGCTTTACTTGCCATTTCATAGCCTCCACCTGTCCTAAAGCCTGTTTCATCTGAACCTCCGCCATTTTAACCTGGACTTTTGCCTGTTCTAATTTAATTTTTAATGCTTCGTCATCCACGGTAATCAAAGGGTCTCCTTTTTTGACCAAATCCCCCTCTTTTATATTTACATCAATAACTTGACCGCTGGTCTCGCTGCTCACCATTACTTCTTCCCCTTCAACCGTTCCATAGGCAGAAATAATTCCCGGTGTTTCTTTCGATACGGTAAACCATTGAAACACCCCATACCCGACAAGGACTATCACGACAAGACCTGTGATGCCCATCACTTTCTTTTTCCAATTCATTTCTCCTCACCTCTATCGCTCATAATTTTACTCTACCCCCGTACGGTAATATAAGTCCGGAAAATAAAGTGCCTTGTTGAAAGGCACTTTATTTTCGCAGCTATTATTTTACAGTTAATTGACTGATACGTCAATTCGTTTTTTATGACATTTTTTTACGTTAAAAGTGGAACTAAAGAATTTATATAGACGGAATTAAAGAATTCATACGGACAGCCTTCGAGTTCGTGCTTTAGCGTTGAGGCAGAAGAACGGGAATTAGCCCTCAAACTGACTCCATCTTTGAAATACACAGATGTTTTTGAGGGCTCCGTTCTTTAGCCTAGAAGCGGAATTGAATCACTTCTTGCCCGAACTCGACAAGCGGACGTGTGAATCTTTAATTCCACATCTATAGTTCCACTTCTCTAAGATTGATTAAAGAAGGGTCTTGGCCTTCTCCATGATATTTTCTTTGGTTAATCCATACTTTTGCAGAAGGGCATCTGGTGTTCCCGATTCACCGAAAGTATCCATCACACCTACTCTTCTTAGGGGGGCTGGATAGTTTTCAGCGAGAACTTCCGCAACCGCTCCGCCAAGGCCTCCATAAATATTGGCTTCTTCAGCTGTAACGATTCCCCTTGTTTCCTGTGCTGCCCTAATGATGATTTCCTGATCTATTGGTTTAATGGTAGACATATTGATGACTCTTGCTGAAATCCCTTCTTTGGCCAAATCCTCTGCAGCCTCAAGGGCGATATGAGCCATCACTCCCATGGCGATAATGGTCACATCGCTTCCATCCTTTATTTGGACTCCTTTTCCAATCTGAAACTGATAGGAGTCATCAAACAGAACCGGAACCTTTGGGCGGCCCATTCGGATATACATGGGACCGTACGTTTCAGCTGCCGTGCGAATCACTTTTTTGGTCTCCACGGCATCCGCAGGAACGATCACGGTCATATTAGGAATCGCCCTCATCAAGGCTACATCTTCTACTGCCTGATGGGAAGCACCGTCTTCTCCCAAGGTCAGCCCCGAGTGGGTCACTGCGATTTTCACATTTAAATTGGGGTAGCAGATGGAATTGCGGATTTGATCACCAACCCTTAAAGTTCCAAACAGGGCAAAGGTACTGGCAAAGGGAATCTTCCCGGCAGTAGCCAACCCGGCAGCCATTCCAATCATATTAGCCTCGGCAATCCCCACGTCAAAGAATCTGTCAGGGAATTTTTTGGCAAAATCCACCGTTTTTGTGGACTTGGCCAAATCTGCATCTAATACAACGATATCTTTATTTTCAGCCCCCAATTCTGCGAGAACTTCTCCATACGCATCACGGGTTGCTTTCATTTCCATTTTTTTTACGCTCATCACTCCATCCCTCCCAACAGTTCCTTTAACGCTTGTTCGCATTGTTCACGATTGGGCGCACTCCCATGCCATCCGCATTGATTTTCCATAAAGGAAACCCCTTTCCCCTTCACAGTGTTGGCGATAATCATGGTCGGTTTCCCTTTTGTAGCCTTCGCTTCTTCGATAGCCCCAATAATTTGTTCCAGATCATGGCCGTCAATGACCAACACATGCCAGTTAAAGGCTCGGAATTTTTCATCTAATGGCGCAGGATTCATGATTTGATCCACTTCTCCATCGATTTGCAGTCCGTTGTAGTCAAGAAATGCCGTGAGATTGTCCAGTTTGTAATGTCCGGCTGCCATCGCCGCTTCCCAAATCATTCCTTCCTGAACTTCACCGTCTCCTAAAAGGGCATACACGCGAAAGGGCTTTTTGTCCAATTTTGCCGCTAAGGCCATTCCATTTGCCGCAGAAAGGCCTTGCCCCAATGACCCGGTACTCATATCCACCCCTGGAAGGGACTTATAGCTTGGATGCCCCTGAAGGCGGGAGTTGATTTTACGAAAAGTGGCAAGCTCCTCTTTTGGAAGATACCCTTTCTCCGCCAAAGTAGCGTAAAGGACAGGGCTGGCATGCCCTTTGCTCAATACAAAACGATCTCTATCAGGCATCCTTGGGTTTTCCGGATCCACGTTCATCACATGAAAATAGAGAACCGTCAAGATGTCTGCAGCAGACAAAGAACCTCCAGGGTGCCCCGACTGGGCTTCTGTTACCATTTTGACAATTTCCTGTCTTATGTGATTGGCACGAACCTTAAGTTCGGACAGGAGTTGTTGATCCACAACTTTGGTCACAATGATTCCCTCCATTAACCTATGTATTTCAATCCCTGATTGGGATTAGACTCGTTCTTGATCTATCCAAGTATAGCATCCTGCCAATGGCAGGTAAAGGTTTAGAATCCCTTCCCCTTGAAAAGAATGATGGTAGGAGGGATACACATGGATCATCTCACGAATCAGCGATCTTCAGCTGAAACAAGAACAACAAACAATTTGAGAACATATCTACTCTTATTGATCATTTGGATTTTGATCCTTTTTACTTTTTCTTTTCAATCCCGGCTTCCTCTGGATGTCACTTACCCTGTAAAAGAAGTGATACGGTACGATAATGAATTAGGATTCCTCTCTTCACAAACTGCCTATTTAAAACAATGGGTTTCCTTGGCATTAGAAAGCCAGCCGGTGCAATTGCTCTACCTGTTTTATGGTCTGGAGTATAAAGGCAAGTGGTCGGCCCTTAATCTTTTGTATAGAAAACTTGGCCACTTCACCGTGTATGGGATATTGGCCCTACTGATTTATTTTACCATATGGAGGCAAACAGCATCCCCATATCTTTGGACATTGCTTCTTTCCCTTAGTATCGCCTTAATGGATGAATGGATACAATATTATCTTCCGGGGAGATCATCCCGTATACAGGATGTCTTGGTGGATGGGCTGGGAGCGGCAAGTGTGTTACTTGTCATACGGTTAACATCAAATGGTAGGTTCATTCAAAAGAAATATTCGGAATCTGGCTCATAATCTCGTTCATCGAAAATGAAACACATTGAATAATGGCTCTTCACGAATAAATCGGGCTTCTTTATCATGTTTCTTCAAATCAATCATCTTCCCCCCAAAATGTATTTTTACTTAACTGTATTATAACACAATTCTTGGATTTTCTATTTTAACTCTAGCAAAGTTGTATATTCCGTTTTATACTATTATTTAGTGTTTCGAAGTTTTCTTCGACCAATAGCAAATTGTCACTAAAACTTCCGATGAAACTAAAAAATCACACGTTCACGTGTATAGTTCGTCTTAGGAAAGGTACTGTGAAATATGAGAGGATACGTACAGCAACTGCTAGAGATGTCTTCCGGTGTACGCCGCTTTGTGATTAGCGAAGCCTTGTTAGGGGTTGGGATTGGCTTGTTTAGTTTGGTGCTTAATCTGCATCTTCTGGCCGTTGGATTGGATGAAGAGAAGATCGGGGAAATCACATCCATTGGCATGCTGATTGTTGGTGCTGCAGCCATACCGACTGGGCTCTTGGCCAATCGAACGGGACGGAAGAAAATCCTTGTTACCGGATTGATCATGATGGGTTTAGGATATACCCTCTTTGGATTAGGGACCTCATATATGGTATTTTTGTCGGCACAAGTCATCCTATCCCTAGGAATTAGTTCTTTGGTTACTTCAGAAATTCAACTTCTATTTCATTACAGCCGCTCCAAAAAGGAAGAAACCCAGGCCTACAGCATATTGTTTGCCGTTTTTACCCTTTTTACTGGCGTGGGTACGCTACTAGGCGGATTTATCCCCAACTGGTTGGGTGGAGTCACATCGATTTATCAGAGCTCTGTCTTAGTTGCTGCCGGGTTTTTCTTTCTAGCAGCACTCCTTCGCGGAATCTTATTGCCTAAAGAAAACTTGAAACTGGCCAATGAAGAAGGAAAGGTAGTCAAAAAACCTCCGACTACGAGGGGGCGACTTGGCAAACCGGTATGGATCTTTTCCATTTATACCTTCATATCAGGAATTACTTTTGCTTTTATCGGACCGTTCAATAATGTGATTATCAAGTTCCGATTTGACTGGAGCGATGAACGGGTTTCTGTCATGCTAACAGCCACCGGCGTGTTTCTATTTCTTGGCTCGCTGCTCACGCCGTATGTGCTGGAACGCTGGGGGATACGAAGGACTTATTTTCGCGTTTACCTCCTTAACATCCTATTAGCATGGCTGCTTTTTTTTACCATCCCTATCCTGCTTTTTGTCTTTTTTTGGCTGTTCCGGAACGGTAGCTTCATGCTGCTGAATAACCTGATTGAAAGCCAGGCAATGTCCGCAGTTGATGAACAGGAAAGAAATTTATTTGCGGGGATCCGTTCCGTTTCCCGGAGCGTTGGGACGGCGATCTCCACCTATCTCTCAGGTGTTATCCTGGCAATGAAGAACTACCAACTGCCCTTCCTGCTTACGGCTGGGGTTCTATTGTTCGGTTATCTTTACTTCATCATCTGGGTACGACCGATTTTGGAAGATAAGCTGCAGGAAGACTATCCGAATCCTAATAAGTAAGTTGGAACGAAGTCTTATTTATTGTCCTGCTTTGAGAATTGTGATAGAATATAAACAGAACCTATATTCGCGTGTTTCGTCAAGTGAGGTGGGACGGATGAAAAAAGAGGATCGCATTAAGGAAACTGGTTGGACATATGAGGACTATACTAAATTGCCAGACGATGGAAATCGATACGAAATTACTGGAGGACGTTTGGAATTACTCACTCCTTCCCCTTCTTCCGAACACCAGATGGTCAGCATCCGATTGTCCTATCTCTTGATGTCTTCATGTAGCAATGAATACATTATCCTGGAAGCTCCCATCGACGTGATTTTTGCCGATGACGAAATACGACAGCCAGATTTACTGATGGTTCACTTTAGCCGGGAATCAATCGTTTCCAAGCGGGGTGTGGAAGGTCCACCAGATCTTATTGTGGAGATTCTCTCACCTGGCACTGCAATCAGGGATCGCTTTATCAAGTCCGAAATTTACGCAAAATATGGTGTAAAAGAATATTGGATTGTGGATATGTATTACCGTACGGTGGAACAGTATCTCCTTGACGGGAAAACGTCGAAATATACCTTTCACTCCGCTTACGGTGAAACTGATGAGGTCACTTCACCCAACATCAATTGTGTTCGTTATTATGTTAAGCAACTGTTCCAAAAAGGAAATCCGTTAGCTCAACAGAAGTGAGTGAATCCATTCAGTAACATTAGAAGTGGAGTTCAACATAGAAAACTTACTTTACCTAAAAGCATGAAAGAGCAGGTTTGCCTGCTCTTTTCATTTACTCCAGCATAATACATTGGAACAATTTTTGATGGAGTGGAATTATTTAACTTTCTGACGAAGATAGGCATCAATAAATACATCGATTTCTCCATCCATCACCGCCTGAATATTCCCCGTTTCCACCCCTGTCCGATGATCTTTCACCATACTGTACGGATGAAAAACATAGGAGCGGATTTGGCTTCCCCATCCAATCTCCTTCTGCTCTCCACGAATTTCTGCCAGCTGTTTTTCCTGTTCCTCCAATTGCTTTTCATACAATCTGGCCTTTAAAATTTTCATCGCCTTTTCCCTGTTTTTGATCTGGGAACGTTCCGACTGACAAGTCACCACGATTCCTGTGGGAATATGGGTAATCCTTACTGCCGAGTCAGTGGTATTCACGTGCTGACCTCCGGCTCCGCTGGAACGATAGGTGTCTACTTTCAAATCCTCTGTCTTTATTTCAATTTCTACGTCGTCATCCATTTCAGGGAGAACATTACAGGAAACAAAGGAGGTATGTCTTCTCCCAGAAGCATCAAACGGAGAGATGCGAACTAAACGGTGAACTCCCTTTTCGGCCTTTAAATATCCATAGGCATTATGGCCCTTAATCAGAAGGGTAACGCTTTTTACCCCTGCTTCTTCCCCAGGCAGGTAATCAAGGGTTTCTACCTTATATCCGTGATCCTCAGCCCATCTGGTATACATGCGAAGGAGCATTTCCGCCCAATCCTGGGATTCCGTCCCCCCTGCCCCGGGATGAAGCTCCAAAATCGCGTTATTTTTATCATAGGGTTCACTTAAAACCAATTGTAGTTCAAATTGTTCCAGATCTTTAGACAGCTTCTTCACGCCGGCCCGGAGATCAGGTATCAAAGACTCATCTTCTTCCTCCTGAATGAGCTCAACCATCACCTGCAAGTCTTCATATGCTGACATCAGTCCATTAATTTTCTCAACCATATCTTTAAGGCCGTTTACTTCACTGATCACTTGTTGGGCCTTCTCGTTATCATCCCAAAAATCGGGGGCTGCCATCTTCTCTTCCAACTCGGCTACTTTCTTCTGCTTCCCTTCGATGTCAAAGGGACCCCCTGATATCCGCCAATTTCTTGGCCATGATTTGCATCTGCTGTTTCAGTTCAACTAGTGGCAATTGAATCACCTCTTAGATTTATTTTCCGTGGCAGTGCTTGTATTTTTTGCCGCTGCCGCAGGGACATGGTTCATTTCTCCCTATTTTTTCACTTCTTACAGGGCGCTTCGGCCTTTGTTCTTCCTTGGGGTCTACCGCTTGCCCCTTGGCCACTTCTTCCCGTTGAAGGTTGTTTTGAACCGTTGCTTTCATAATATAGGTGGATACTTCTTCTTCAATCCGGGCAATCATTTCTTCAAACATGGCAAAACCCTCAAATTGGTACTCCCGTAGCGGGTCTGTTTGGGCATAGGCCCGGAGATGAATTCCCTGTCTCAATTGGTCCATGGCATCAATGTGATCCATCCATTTGCTGTCCACAGAGCGAAGGAGAACTACCTTTTCAAACTCCCTCATGGTCTCGGAACCCATTTGCTCTTCCCGCTCGTCATATTGCCTGGTAATGACATCCCGAAAGGTTTCAATGATTTCTTCCGGTTCTTTTCCCCAGATATCCTTTTCTGTGAGGGTTCCTTCATAGAGGAACGTACCGTTGGCATGGTCGATCAACGCTTTCAGATCCCACTCTTCGGGAACTTGCTCCTTCGGACAATGGGTCTCCACCAATCGTTCTACAAAGCTCATGATCATATTCATGATAATCGGTCTTAAATTATCGCTTTCCAAAACTTCCCGGCGCTGCTTATAGATAATCTCACGCTGCTGGTTCATCACATCATCATATTGAAGAACAATGCGTCGGGTGTCAAAGTTGGCTCCTTCCACCCGTTTTTGGGCGGTTTCAATGGCTCTGGTGATCATGCGGCTTTCGATGGGCTGATCCTCATCCATGCCCAGCTTTTCCATCATTCCCATGATATTCTCAGATCCAAATTTTCTCATCAGGTCATCCTCAAGGGAAAGGAAAAATTGGGTAGAACCGGGATCCCCTTGGCGGCCGGAACGTCCTCGGAGCTGATTGTCAATCCTGCGGCTTTCATGTCTTTCCGTGCCAATAATATGCAATCCGCCCTTATCTGATACTCCCTCTCCCAACACAATATCCGTACCCCGGCCAGCCATGTTGGTGGCAATGGTTACCGCACCTGCCTGTCCAGCCTTTGCAACAATTTCTGCCTCTTCGGCATGATGCTTGGCATTCAGCACCTTATGGGGAATCCCTCTTTTCTTCAGCATCTCGGAAAGCAATTCCGAATTCTCAATTGAGATGGTCCCCACGAGAACCGGCTGTCCCTTTTCATGTCTTCTGGCAATTTCTTCAACCACCGCTTTATATTTCCCAGCCTCAGACTTGTATACGACATCGGCCATATCAACCCGGATCATCGGTCGATTGGTGGGAATCACCACAACATCCAACCCATATATCTTGCGAAATTCTTCTTCTTCCGTTTTGGCTGTACCGGTCATACCCGCCAATTTTTTATACATGCGGAAATAGTTTTGCAGCGTAATGGTAGCCAGTGTCATGCTCTCATTTTGAACCTTCAGCCCCTCTTTGGCTTCAATGGCTTGATGAAGTCCATCGCTATAGCGGCGTCCATGCATCAATCTTCCAGTAAATTCATCAACAATAATGACTTCTCCATCTTCCACCACATAATCCACATCCCGTTTCATTAAGCTGTGGGCCTTTAAGGCTTGGGTAATGTGGTGATTCAGAGTCATGTGAGAGGTATCAAAGAGATTATCGATGTTAAAAGCCTTTTCAGCCTTTTCCACCCCTTCTTCGGTAAGAGAAACAGAACGGGCTTTTTCATCCATGGTGAAATCTTCATTGATCTTTAATCGTCTAACAAAGCGATCCGCCAAATAATACAAATCGGTAGATTTCGCAGCTTGACCAGAAATGATCAAGGGAGTCCGGGCTTCGTCAATTAGAATGCTGTCTACTTCATCGATGATGGCATAGTTTAAGGGACGCTGTACCATATGTTCCTTGTACAAAACCATGTTGTCCCGGAGATAATCGAAACCAAATTCATTATTGGTCCCATAGGTAATATCAGCAGCATAGGCTTCCTTCTTTTCTTCCGGAGATAGGCCATGGGCATTAAGCCCAACGGTTAATCCGAGAAAATGGTAAACCCGACCCATCTGTTCCGCATCACGGCTAGCCAAATATTCATTGACCGTAACCACATGTACCCCTTTTCCGGTTAACGCATTCAGATATGTAGGCAGTGTAGCCACAAGGGTTTTTCCTTCCCCCGTCTTCATCTCAGCAATTCGGCCCTGATGGAGGACAATTCCACCCATAATTTGCACATCAAAGTGACGCATACCCAGTACCCGCTTTGAGGCTTCCCTTACCACGGCAAAGGCTTCTGGAAGAAGTTGATCCAATTCCTCACCCCGGTCCAAACGGGATTTAAATTCAATGGTCTTTCCTTTTAATTGATCATCGGTTAAGCGGGAAATCTCTTCTTCATAACCATTCACTTGATCTACCAATCTATTTAGTCTTTTTACTTCACGTTCGTTGCTGTCTCCAAATACTTTTTTTAAAACCCCCAACATAAAGGGTCATCTCCTTCCGATTCTTCCTATTTCTCTCGATACGGAACTTAGGATTGACACGTCCACCAGTCGTATTCGTCCTAAAAAACCTCAACATTAAAATTGTAACAGGGTATCCCGCATAAAACAAGGCAAGGGACCTGCCTTTTCAGCAAGTCCCTTAATTTCCATTCTTGAGCCTGTTTTTTGTCGCTTTAAATTGATCACTCCGGCTCAATAAGCCCATACTTTCCGTCTTTTCTGCGATAAACCACATTTACTTTATTATTGTCTGCATTAGAAAATACAAAGAAGCTATGACCTAACATATCCATCTGTAAAACAGCTTCCTCTGCATCCATCGGTTTCAGGTTAAACCGCTTGGTTCTTACAATGGGAATTCCATCATCTGTCGTGAGATCCTCGCTCGACTCAGGAGAATCTATTTTAAATAGTACTTTTAAACTGCCATCCTGACGGAATTTGCGATTTATTTTTGTTTTGTGTTTTCGAATTTGACGCTCCAGCTTCTCCACCACCAGGTCAATGGAAGCATACATATCACCGCTGGACTCCTCAGCTCTTAGGGTGAGTCTAGGCATCGGGATGGTTACCTCCACATCATGCTCATCCCTTTCAACCCTTAATGTCACATATACATCGCTGTTTGGAGGGGTGTCAAAGTACTTTTCTAAGCGCCCTACTTTTTTCTCTACGTATTCCCGCAAGGCTGGGGTCACCTCTAAATTTTCACCACGAATGTTGTACTTCATCATGAATAACTCCTCCTTCCTACTTATCTATATTCCCTAAATCCCCCCAAAAATCCTTCCCATGTTCAATATTTTTTAGGTAAGAAATCGGGGGATTATGACAATTTTTTTACATCTTTGACCCTTCACGATAGCTGGCATTCATTAGAAAACCCTGGGATCATCCCAGGGTTTTACTGTTACAACTATAATCTTACCGTTTCTTTCAAATATATATCAGATTTACATAAAATGAAGCCTTTGGGCTCTATTTTGAAATCCTTTGATTTACCGGGGAATTATAGCTTTGTAACGTTGGCCGCTTGAGGTCCACGAGGTCCTTCAACGATATCAAATTCTACGGCTTGACCTTCTTCCAAAGATTTGAAACCTTCAGAATTGATCGCTGAATAATGTACAAATACATCGCCGCCTTCTTCGCGCTCAATAAATCCATAACCTTTTTCCGCGTTGAACCATTTTACTTTTCCTTGCATTCAATTACACAATCCTTTCGTAAATAAAATACATGAGATAGTATCCCACAGTTTGACTATATCATTCCACGAATTGTAAGTCAAACAAAAGAATAGTAGCAACTGTAAAACTACGCTTATCTTTTTTAATCGGTGCTATATTTTTTTTCAAGGAAGCTGACAAATCTGGAAATAACCACGGTGAGGGTTAAATAAGCCGCCGCCATGGTTAAGTATGACTCCCAGCGGGCAAAGGTGGATTTTGCAACGGTTGACCCGGTATATGCGAGCTCCGGAGCAGCAATAATTGCCAACAAGGAAGAATCCTTAAGCAAGGCAATAAATTCATTCCCTAAGGGAGGAATCATCCGCTTAAAGGCTTGGGGCAAAATAATATGCCTCATGGCCTGCCCATGGGTCATCCCTAGGGACCGGGCCGCTTCCATCTGCCCCCTATCAATGGATTGAATTCCGGCACGGAAAATTTCCGCAATGTAAGCGCCTGCATTTAAGGAAAGAGCAACAAATCCAGAAAAGATGGCAGACGGAGGAACAGATCCAGGATAAATCAGCTCCCACACCGATGGAATGGCTGCGTAATGAATGATCAGTATTTGAACAAAAAGAGGGGTTCCGCGGAAAAGAGTAATATATGCTCTGGAAGGATACGTGAATAACCAGTTTTTAGATAATCTTCCCATTCCAAAAAGCAATCCCAATATGGTTCCAAAAAATATTCCCACGCTGGTAAAAAGGATGGTAAATCCGATCCCTCTAATAAACATTTCCTGATACTGAATAATAATTTCCCATCTCATGCAAATAATCTCCTCGTTTCCCTTTAATTATGTATGGTTTCGTCCCTTGCCTTTTGGGCAAACGTCTTTTGTCCAATAGGCAAGTAAGACGAAAGTCTAGTTGCACTTATGAAGCGGATTTGAATCATCTGGCAATTCAGAGAAAATGGAAAAGAAATGCGCAGGAGAATCTCTGCGCATTTCCCCACTATATCATTTTAACATTACTTTTCTCCGAAGTATTGATTGTAAATCTTGTCATAAGTGCCATTTTCTTTAATTTTCTTTAACCCTTCATTGAATACATCCAATACTTCTTGGTTTCCTTTTTTGACCATCATGCCGTAATACTCGGTCTCAAAGCTGTCATCCTTAATCAGCTTGTAGTTGTCGGCTACACCTGGCTTCGTTTTCAGATAATCCTGCATAACCGCATTATCTGCTACTACGGCATTGACACGTCCGGTTAGCAAATCCTCTACCGCTGCTGGCGTATCATCATAGGCTTGAAGGCCTTCATAAGTTTTTCCAAACGCCTCTTCTACAACAATTGCACCGGTAGTAGCGGCCTGAACACCTATTTTCAACCCCTGCAAATCTGCCAATTTCTCTACGGGAGAATCCTTTGGCACCATGATCAATTGATAGGCTTCAAAATAGGGATCAGAGAAGTCATAGGTCTGCTTGCGATCCTCTGTAATGGTGATGGCAGAGATACCGATATCTACACGACCCTTATCAATTCCTTCGAATAATCCATCCCATCCGGTATGCTGAATATCAAGTTCGATACCTTGTACTTCAGCAATCGCTTTAATGATGTCCATGTCAAAACCCACAGGCTTCCCATCTGGACCTTGAAGTTCAAATGGCGGATAAGCGGCATCTGTTCCTACCTTGTACACTTTCTTTTCAGCTGCAGGCCCTTGGGCTGGCTGCTGCTCTTGTCCTTCTGCTTTTTGTGATTCAGCAGGTTTTGCTTCCTCTTTCGCTGTTCCGCATCCGATGGCGATCACGGCCAATCCGAGAAGCAGAATAAAAAGCACCATCAGTTTACTGTTCCTCATTAAAAGTCCCCCTTTTTTAGATATACGTATAAAGTAGTACATATGAATCCTTCTGTTCCATCCATACCTTTCTACATGCTATCATTTTAAAGCTTTAAACTGGACAAAGATCATCACATGTGAAATTATACAAGGATATGCATAATAAATCAATCGTTTATTGGTAAACTATTTACTTTCCTTCATCAATGGGACTATCTACTGGATTATCCACTAGATTATCCACAACAAAAAGGTTGATTTGCTGGGTTATGCACAGACTTATCCACATTATCCACAAAAATAGATCCTTTTTATCCACATGAAAAGGGTTTCAATTCCTTTCTGCACCATAGGTCTTTTTTCACCTTTATAGGACTTTTTCCTCAAATTGCATAATGAATAATATTTTGAATATTAGTGTTATAAATTTATTTCGATAACAATAAAGAAATTCCTTCTGCTTCATCATATTTTTTATGGTCAACCCCAGTTGGGATATTTTCTGGACTCAACCAATGACAAAATAGCAACCTCTGACCCACGACCTGCGATGTCAGAGGTTTTACTTTTTCTTATCAAAGAATATGCCGTCCGTTTGATAAGGAACAGGCCCATACGCCTTTGGCAGCTGCTTCCCTTGCTTAATCTTTTTAAGTTGTTTGGACGCTTCGTTTTTCTTCTCTTCCAGCAGTTTTTTTAACTGCTGATCATGTGCCATGATCTTTTTTAATATCAACTGCTTCTCATGGAGAAAAGTGTGAGATAAATGGGACAGGTTGATCTGCTTTTGCAGATGATCAATTTTATTCATCATCTCTTTTCTTCTTGAAAAAAGGTTCTCCAACACATCATAATCGTTCTGACGAACGGCTTCTTTTAATTGTAGAGTAAGGGTCAGCAATTGTTGGTAATCCTGCAATACCCGCTTTTCTCTTGAAAAATCCATTTCCATCCCTTATCCCTGCTGTTTCGCCAGCTTCATCGCCTGGGACCAGGTATCCCTTAATTCAACCACAAAACCTTCAACTTCTGTTAAAATTTCTTTGTCCTTTTTAAGATTGGCTTCTATCAACCGATTTTTCATGTAGTCATATAATGGCAATAGTTGATGGGAGATCTCATAATCCATATTTAAGGTGATCATCAATTCGGTAATAATATCCTGAGCCCGAATATTGTATTCATTGGCTTTATCCATTTTTCCTTCGTCAATCGCCAATTTCGTCTGCTTAATAAAACGAATGGCCCCATTGTATAACATTAGCGTCAGCTCAGCTGGAGTTGATGTAGTGACCTGATTGTTTTGGTAAGTCTGGTAAGGGTTATTTACAGCCATGTTCCCACTCCCTTATATATTTTTTTCACCCATATTGCTATAGATCTGGAATTAAAGATTCCCACGTCCGCTAGTCGAGTTCGTCAGGAAGTGATTCAGGTCCGCTTCAAGTCTAAAGAACGGAGCCCTCAAAAACATCTGGGAATATCAAAGGTGGAGTCAGTTTGAGGGCTAATTCCCGTTCTTTAGCCTCAACGCTAAAGCACGAACTCGAAGGCTGTCCGTATGAATCTTTAATTCCGTCTAAATATCCAAGGATTGATCATCAAAGATTTGATATGAAAATACCTTTTCATATCAATTTGTGACCCGTAGGGTCATGGATGTTTAGTTTGAAAATCTATGATTGTGCTCCACCACCGAATTGCTGCATCAGCCAACCTGCTTGGGAATTATACTGACTGATCGCCCTTTCCATGGCGGTAAACTGCCTCCAATAGCGGTTTTCGATTTCAATTAAACGGTCTTCAAATTCATTCATATCATTCTCTAATCGATCCAATGCTTTTCCGAGAACGCTTTGGTCTACGGTAGAATAACTGTTGCTGCTGCCTGCCTTATCGGTAATTTTGTCCATCGCATCTTTTATACTTTCATAAAGCCGGGCTGCTATTCCTCGCTGACTTTGGTCTGTATCATGGGTCTGGGTAAACAAATTCATCACTTTCTCAGGATTATCAGTCAATGCTTGTCGCAGCTTATCTTCATCAATAATGATTTTCCCTTTCTGGTCGTAGGAACCGGTCTTAAAACCAATGTCAAACATACTGTCCATGTCTGATGGCAATCCCGTTACACTGTTGGCAAAATCATTTCTAAATTGAGCCAGGGCATTGGAAAGGATGGTGTCACTTCGTAATAACCCGCTTTTGGCCTTTTCTTCCCATAGCTCAATTTGTTTTTCGGACATCTCTTCCTTTTGCTTTTCCGTTAAAGGAGGATAGTCCCGATATTTCTCTTCAGAAAGCTTGGTATTGATTTTGTCGATCACTTCATTATATTTCCCAATAAATTCAACGATTTTGTCAAAAACCTGTTCCGTATTGCTTGAAACATTTAAGTTAACCGTTGTTCCAGGAGCTTCACTTTGCAGATCAAAATTAATTCCATTGATCGTAAATTGATTGGTTGACATCGTGAAGCTTGCCCCATTATATACGATTTGAGCATCTTGTCCAGTTAGTGTAAGTTTGCTAGGGTCTCCATCAGAATCAGCGGTAAAATCAATCTTTAATGTGGTTCCAAATAATGTTCCCGTTGTATCTTGAAGATTGATTTGCGCTGATGAACCCGTTCCGGTTGAGTTTAGAAAAAAGCGGTCCAAATTTTTGTCATAAGACACTTTTACGCCCAATCCATTTCCATTGGCATCCTTATAATTGTTTATATCATTCACAACATCATAGATCGTTTTTGTGGATGTGTCATAGGAAAACGCAACACCGTTCAGGGTAAACGCTACGGTGCCTGTGATGCCAAATTGATTGCTTAATGAGGAAGTATCTATATTTCCGTTTGCATCTAGATTAGATCCAAGGGCAGCCGTACTGGTTGCCGAAACCCCCCTTGCTATCTTTTGTACCTCAACGGTATGAACCCCGTCCACTGCACTGGAGCTGGCTGTGGCTTTTACAATCGTCTCATTTGAGGAGCTTGCCGATTTACTCAGGTAAGTGGATTGAAGTTTCATATCAAAGGCCATGTTTCTCAATTCCAAGAGGGATGTATTCATTTCCCGATACGCATCACGCTGCCACTCCAGGGTTTGTTTTTTCTGCTCCATTTTATCCAAGGGGATTCGTTCAGCATTCATTAATTTCTGTACGATTGACTCAGTATCAATTCCCGAAGCGAGTCCGGAAAAGCGAAGGTCATTGATCATTCACGTCACCTCCTAAATCTTTTTATCTACTAAAAGCCCCAAGGCCTCCTGGATATTGGCCACGATATCCAATAGCTTTTTGGGCGGAATTTCCCGGATTACTTGATTAGTTCGGTCATCCACGATGGTCACATAGTATTCATTTAGTTTCTCGTGAAGTTGAAACTTAAGATGGGTTTGAGAAGATGCTTCTAGTACTTTGTTTAATCCATCCACTACTTTTTGAGCATCCGTTTTGCTTAAAGAAACTTTGGCATATTGAGCTTCATCCTCAACTTGATTAGATGTTGAAGGGTTGTGATTAATATCGCCTTTGATTTGAACCTCCGTATCTATCGGTTCAATTTTAATACCAGAGGATGAAGAATTAATCTTTGGGATATCCATCATACCGCCCTCCTAAAGAAACTATATATATGGGTATCGGCATAAATGAGGTTAATGTTAAGAGATTAATCGACCATTTGCTATGGACTTTTAAATAAAAATATGTTAGTTTTTTGTTAGAACGTTTGTTCTGTAATCTTTTTGAGGTGAAAAGAATTATGACAAAAAATGAAATTAAAAAATATATTCGGGACCATTTTCCTAATACACCAACAGAAATAATTGCGAAAAAATTGGGGCTCTCCATTCATCAGGTTCGAAAGATAGCTTCTCAACTAAAAATCAAAAAAGATACTCATTATTTAAAAGAATTACAAAAAAATCTGGTTTCTAGCCGTCGAAAATGGTATTTAAAGCAAATACCAGTATTGAAGCCCACTTTTATTCAAGAGCAAATCATTTTTGGAAGTCTATTGGGTGACGGAGGATTAACAAAAGGAACTAAAAGAAGCCGCCATTGCAGCTATAAAGAACATTTTTCTCCCAATCAGTTACCCTATCGCAAGTGGAAACAGAAAATCTTATCCTCACTTGGTTTTCATTTTACCCATTACAATCATCTCCGATCATATTCCCATCCATATTTTTCAAAACTATATCGTTCATTTTATAAGGACAATCTAAAAATTGTGCCTAGAGAATTGTTACCATTAATGACTCATCCCATTTTCCTGGCCACACTTTATATGGATGACGGAAGCCTCATACTTAGTCATAGACCAAAAAATCGCCAAAATATCATTTATGTTCATCCCACTATTGTCCTGTATACTTTAAACTTCAGCAAGGGAGAAAATGAAATGCTCGCGAATCATCTTAACGAGACATTCAAAACGAAATTCGTCCTTTCAAAACATCCTCATGGTAATCATTACATACTAAAATTAAATAAAGTTCAAGAAGTCGAACATTTCTTATCCATTGTAAAACCCTATGTATCTCAAATTCCTGAATTTCTCTATAAGTATGATCTTAAATACCGCCTTAAAAAGGAACAAGAAAAAATTAACTCTACTTTTAGTGAAACAGTCCAATTACAATTGAGTTCGTCTACCAGAAAAAGACCGTATACTAACAAAGAGATTAAGGTGATGACAACCATGAAAAAGGAAGGTTATACTGACCAAGAAATTGCAGATCAATTAAACCGAACTTATTGGTCTATTGTTTATAAGTTTGCCGATTTGAGAAAGTCTGTTAAGAATAATGATTTCCTTAAAAAAAGTTGAGCCACAAGAGAAACTCTTGTGGCCATTTTGTTATGAATTGGGTTTTTATCGAAGTAACTGAAGTATTCCCTGAGGTTGTTGATTGGCTTGCCATGCCTCAATGCCTTTCGGTCATTGTGTAGACTATATCTTCACCCTCAGCATGATCTGTTAGGGGCTGGGCACTTCGAGTGGTGTTTATTGCCACCCTACGGACTTCATCACCAATTAGCATCTTGCTTTAGGTGGTATGTCCTAGTCGTTGAACCTTCTCCACTCTTTCGAGACAGGAGCTTGGCTGCTGATTATCCATTGTATCATCCTTATCATTCTCAAACCCTCACGTTTGCCGTTTCCAGCTGCGTTGTGGTAGACAAGGCTTTAGGAAGTTCCAGCAATTCACCCAGTGATAATCTAATCTGTTTCCAAATTAGACGCCCTTTCTTGTTATGCAACAAGAAGTTGAGCCAACATGGCTTGTGCAGCTTGCTGTAAAATGTTGTTTTTGGTAAATGCCATCATTTCTTTTGCCAGATCGGCATCACGGATACGAGACTCAGCTGCAGTTAAGTTTTCAGCAGAAGTACTCAGGTTATTAATTGTCTTTTCCAAACGGTTTTGGTAAGCACCAAGTTTAGAACGTTCACTAGATACTGTTTTAATTGCATCATCAATTGTAGTAATCGCACTATTCGCATTGGATTGAGTAGAAACATCTATTCCGCTAACCCCAAGAGCAGCAGAACGCATATCACTAATACTTACATACATATTTTGATCTTCATTAGCACCTATTTGCATAAACAAGCCGCCGTTATTTGCTACTGTAATAGTTGTATCGTTAGTAGGATCTAAATCACCACCACTTGCTAACTTAAATGACAACCCTTTCGCACTACCATCCTGAATGGTAATAACATCGCCCTTAGCAGTATATTGAGTAAAACCAGTATAACCAGCTGTTAAAGAAGCATCTGTTCCAGTAGCAGAACCTATACCAACAAAATCACCAGTCGCTGTTGATACTGTAAATGAAGCTGCACTACCGACGTTATTGGAGGAAATTGTAATTCCGGCACCATCAGTAAACGTAGCTGTTACTCCAATTCCGGCATTATTAATTGTGTCTAATACATTCTGCACCGTGTTAGTACTATCAAAACTAAATTGAGTTCCATTAATTGTAAGTACAGATGGGCCACTTAAAGTGGTTGATGCATTAGCAAAAGTTGCTGTAGTGACATCTGAAGCTGCCGTTGCAGCATTAATATCATCAATTGTAATTGATGCTCCAGCTTGTGTATCGCCGGTACCCCCTACAATAACTAATTCGGAAGAATCTGTACCATCTGAGTCACTAATATTAGCACTAACCGTTGCACTACCATTTAACAATTTTTTAGTGTTAAATTCAGTGGCATTTCCAATTCGGTCAATTTCCTGGGTTAGCTGATCAATTTCTTTTTGTATTTCAGCCCGATCATCAGCTGTATTTGTATCGTTTGCCGCTTGAACGGCTAATTCTCGCATACGTTGTAAAATAGCTTGTGTTTCATTTAATGCGCCTTCAGCTGTTTGAATTAGTGAAATACCATCCTGAGCATTTCGATTTGCTTGCTCTAACCCCCGAATCTGACCTCGCATTTTTTCGGAGATGGCTAGTCCCGCTGCATCGTCCCCAGCACGGTTGATACGGAGACCAGAAGACAATTTTTCCAATGACTTGGAAGTGTTAAATGTGTTGTTTGTCAATTGCCGATAGGTGTTCATAGCCATGATGTTGTTGTTAATTCTCATTTTCATTCCTCCTTGAATTTTTTGCCCACATCCTTGTGGATATTGGAAACCTCTCTCTTTTAAGTCGCGCGCCCTTAAAGAGAAAAAGCCTCACATGTATTGTATCGTCATTTTTTTTATAACCTTTAATAGGAAAATAAAAAAAGATGAACTTTTTGCTCACCTTTCTTCATTTCTTTCTCCCGCGTCATTCAAATGGGACAATATTTGATTCAATTGCTGCTTAGATAACTGTGTTAAGGCTAATTGATTCTCATTTTGGATCGTGAGATAAATTTCCTTTCGATGAATATCAATCTCCTTAGGAGCGGATATCCCCAGCTTCACCTGATCTCCTTCTATTGAAAGAATCGTAACCTCAATGTCACTTCCAATCATAATGGATTCTTTGCTTTTTCTGGTCAATACAAGCATCGTTTTTCCCCCTATCCATTGGAAACTTTGCGCTGGGGCAGGATAAGCGGAGTTTTTACCTGATAACGGGGATCATTAAGCACCACTTGTTTTCCCAATTTTTCAGACGGATGAATGATAATGGGTGCCTGAAGATTAACCGTGGATTGGTTTAGGGGCTGTTTTACAACAACAATCGAGTAAACAAGGGCCTCTTCGGGTTTCTTAAGCCTTAACAGACTTACTGCAGATTCCGGCAGGGTAATATCATAATTCGGATAAAAAAGAAAGGGGTTGATCATCACAAAAGTGACTTCCTTGCTGGTTATAGACTGTAATACCAAAAAAGGGCTCTCTTCAGAAATGGGAATGATCACAAACTGCTTTTCTTCCAAAAAACCTGGGATCCCTTCGGGAAAAAGGATAATATCATTTTCCTCAATCGTCATTTCCCCAAACATGGAGGTTTGTATGAGCATGTCCGATTTCCTCCTAATCGTTACTGATTCTCGTGTTCACTTCTTTAAGCCAATTTTTCATTAAGCTCATATGATTTGGCAAACGTTTCAGTATCTCTTTAGCAAGAGATTCATTATACGTATGAACTGTAAGATTTCTATCATCTATCATTTTTAAAGCCTTAATGGTTTCTTCATCATTTAGAATCCCGATTTCACGGCAAGTTCGTACTACCCCTTTTGGAGAAGCAATATCCAGCCCTTCAATATCATACAAATATTGTTTTACTGCTTTCCATACCACCTCAAAGGTGTATTCAAATCTCTGGATTGAAGCATCACGTTCAATTGCTGTTGGTTTATTAATTTTCAATACCTCTTCTAATGTCTTTAATGCATGGTCAGCTAAAGTTAACCTCTCTCTTAAACGTTCCACTCAATTCCCTCCTTAAACACCTTTTCAGATAGATAGGGGGCAGCTTCAACTAAATCTACAACATCCACCTTATAAGGAATGGCAGATTCTTCAAATGCCTCACGGATTTTGAATAATGTATTTTCTGGCAGTGGTTGTTTATACCAAATTGCTATATCGATGTCTGAGGATCTCTTTTCTTCATTTTTGGCCCATGAACCAAATAAATAAACTCTAACGGGTAAATGATGGAGGTGTTTTGATAAGATTTCTTTTACTTGATTTAAAATTAGATCTCTCCGCATTTTATAAATAACTCCATTCTTTTCATTGAGCAGAATATACCTTATTCAGCCCTAAATTCTTAAATCTTTATATAATCCTACTACTTGAAAGGATATACTATTTTTCTGTTTTACATACACTTCTACCTTCCCAGGTTGATATGAAATTTCCGGCTGTTTAATCACTGGATTCATTTCAACACCGTTGATGGTCCAATTGAAGTTCAGTTGAGCTGGTTGATAATCAATACGTACCGACCCATAGGATGGGATAAACCCAACGTTATAGTCAACCGGCCCTGTGATGGTATTTTGAAGAGCAATTTCCGCGATTGAATCTCCCTGATTTTCAATGGCGGCCAGTTGGTTTCCTTCCTCAACAATGCGAGCAATTCCTTCCAAGGCTAATTGCTTTGCCCTTTCGGATTCATCCCTTGTCAATTGAATCGGATCTTTTAAATTAACTTCTGCCCATGCTTGGCTCTGATCAATGTTTAGCCTGGAAGGTATCCGTTCAATTTCCAATTTGGCGGGAATCTGTCTTAAATTTAAGTCAGCTTGAGGTTGACGGATTTCTTGTGTGGATGGCGTTGTTTTTATGCCAATTTGGGCATAGGTTTGTTCAATTTGAATACGGGGCAGCTGCATCCAATCACCCCATTCATATGATCAATATCAATATAAAAGCCTTTTTAGAAAAACTTGACTAATTTCCTTGGTCAATTTAACAACTACCTAATAAAATCCACCAACGAAGGTTGAATAATTCTTGCCCCTGCAGATAACGCAGCTCGATGCACATTTTCTTGCGCCTTTAAGTCAGTAATTACTTTCGCTATGTCAGCATCCTCTTCATTAGACATCAGTTTGGTTGTATTTACCTGTGCCGCATCCAGACGGGACTTTACTAACTCTATACGATTTATCCTGGCCCCTAATGCTGCACGTTCTGAGAGGAGGTTATCAATCTGATCATCAAGTTGAGATAAATAATTTCCCAATTGACTCTTATCCCCAGAACGAAGATCATTGACAATCTTATCTAACAATCCAAACATTCCGTCACTAGCAGATGGATTCGCAAAGATACGGTTCCCCACCACGTTAACCGCCAAATAAATCCCTTTATTCATTTCCAAACGAATATCTTGACTACTGGTCTGACTTGCCCATTTGCCTGCTTTTGTATCATATGGGGGGGACTTCGTTAATGTTCCATTAAAGATATATCTTCCACCAATACTGGCATTGGCAATGGTCCCTAATTGCCCTTTTAACTGTTCAATTTCTGCAGCGATGGCGTCAATGGAGCCCTGGGCATAGGTATCATTGCTAGCTTGAATTAGCAATTCTCTTGCACGTTGTAATACATCATTCGCTTCTCCCATTGATGTATCAGTAATTTCCATCCAATTCTGAGCTTCATTCACATTACGCTGAAACTGTTCGATTTCCATCAATTGGGATCGATAAAACATCCCCCTTGCTGCAACCACAGGATCATCTGAGGGTTTATTTATCTTCTTGCCTGAAGCCAGTTGATCCTGATATTTTCCCATCGTTCTGTAGCTTTTGGACAGGTTGCGAAGCATATCGTTGTTTAACATACTTTGAGTGATACGCAAACTCATTTCTCTCACCTACCTAATAGGTTAAACTGTCTAGATTCTTGCATCCAGTAGCTGCGATTATTTAATTTGTAAATCTAGCTAAGCGACATATAAATTAAGTTGAAAAAAAGATAATTCAGAAGCAAGAATTTCAAGGCACGGCAGTACCGAGCAGCGAAGCGTAGATGAAGCTACGTGAGCAGCACAGGTACAACGGAACGAAGAAATTGGCCGCTTATCAATTGGCGTACTTTTTCAACATCATCTACAAGCCTACCCGTCCCATCCCGTTAATCACCCGATCCAGCATCTCATCCACTGTGGTAATGCTGCGGGCAGCAGCGTTATAGGCCTGCTGGAACTTGATCATGTTCGCCATTTCTTCATCAAGGGATACCCCGGAAACCGATTGACGGCGGTTGTCCACCTGCCCCCTTAATACCTCAGCATTCTGCATCAGACGCTGGGCTTCCTGGGAATCCACCCCCAACTGTGAAATGGTATAGCGGTAGAAATCATCCATGGTGGAGGTATCCCCTAACCCCTCAGGTATCAGCTTGTACTTCAGGGCGGCAATGTCCCTGGCATTACGGCCATCCCCTTCAAAGGAGGTTCCAAATTGAAGCTGCTCCTCAGCGGTCATTTCCTCCGGCTTTGCAGCGGCAATCTTGTCGAGGCGACTCAAAATTAACGGATTTACCATCATGTTATCCGCAGTGCTAGGATCAGGAATGGTATTGGGATCTATCGATTTGTAGCCATCATTGACCAAAGTATACTGCCCCTTATTCGCCTCATACCACGTTTTATCCACGAAGAACGGCAAATTATCCAACTGTGGAGGAGATGATGGGTCATTAGACGGATCAGAATCATTCATCAACGCATCATATTCCTTTCTAGCGTTAATGTCATCCATATTCATCCCGCGGCGGTGAACCGTATTCAACTCACGGGTAAAGGTTGTCGCTAGCTGATTGATGCGATTCTTAATATCCGCGATAATCCCTTTCCATTGCCCATCCTGTTGCATCCCACGGGATTCCATTAACCCCAACAATTCACCGGAAGCAGGAGTAAAGTCTGCTCCGCCAAGGGTAACATTTACCAGATTATTATTCCCAGGATCAGGAGTGGCTTCCATCGTTACCGTATTGGTTCCCGTTACCAAGGCTTGGCCGCTGATCGTCACATTGACCATACCATATTGAGCTGGTGTCACTTTTACATCCACCAGCTTGGACAGCTTATCAATCAATAAATCCCGCTGATCATACAAATCATTTGGCTGATAACCATGGGGAACTACGCGGGAAATTTGGTCATTCAAATCTTTAATTTGGGTAGCGATTGAATTAATTTCAGACACCTTCACTTTAATAATGGTATCAATATCTGATTCCAGTTGTCCCAATGAGCGGGAAATAAATGAGAAGGTTTCCGCCACCGCAATCCCTCTCTGTCTCACTACAGCCCTGGCAGCCAGGCTTTCCGGTTCCTTCGTCAAGTCTTGCCACGCCTGCCAAAACTTATCCAATGTATTTTGTAGTCCGGTTTCGGAAGGTTCATTTAAAATTACTTCCACCTTGGACAGGGTATCTGATTTTGCTTCCCAATAGCCGTACCACTGGTTTTCCCCCCTGAACTGCAGATCAAGAAAATCCTCCCGAAGGCGAACCAATTCCGTTACCTGAACCCCCGTACCCATCTGGCCAGGAATTCTAGCATTGCTGATTCCGGGAGCAGGCTGGGGGCTGGTGGTTTTCATAACTGCACTCTGCCGAGTATAGCCTTCTGTATTGGCATTGGCAATATTATGCCCGGTTACGCTTAGGGCGGTTTGCTGGGCAAACAGCGCTCTCTTTCCTATTTCTAAACCTGAAAAGGTTGACCGCATCGAACACACCTCATTTAAGCTTTTGCATCAAAAAAACCCCTGGATGATCCCGGATGATGCTGTGCATCCTGACCCATCCGTTTTTGGTTTGGTTTTTTATATATCATGTTTTGCTCAGGGGTTTCTGTCATCAACTGTATCGAATGGTTAACAAAGGCTAGGGACTGTTCCAGTAATTGCTGATTTAGTTGGTTTAGCTCTTGAATCTCCTGGATCGTTTGCGTCAACTTCTCCTGAATCTCCAGCAATTGTTTCTTTTCCTTGGAATGGGTGACAAATTGAATGACATCGGTCATCGTCACATCACTTAACGACAATCCTGATGAACAGAGGAAGAGCTCCACTGTTTTCTGCCTTTCGTCTTCCAGTTTTGCCACCGATCGGACGATACGACCTTCTTCCTGAACAATTTTGGCCAATTCATCGATGGTTCCTGAAATTAAGCTTTCCTTCTTGCGGTATCCTAGCTTCAGTAATTCCTGATGCTGTTCAACCAAATCATCCATCACTGCAATTAAAGGCTGTATGGCAGTCACAGCAATTCACCCCATTTGCCAAAGAAATTTCAGATTCCCTTCCAAAAGCGAAGAACCTTATCCGCCACTTTTTCTGAATTCACCTGATATTGGCCGGACTGTACCTGTTCCTTCAACTGATTAATCTTTTGCTGACGCTCAGGACCAGACAGTGGAGCAGCTTGTTCCAACATGGCCTTGGCCTCTGTAGAAATTTCCACTTGGTCCCTTTTCATCAGTTCATTTTTACCTTTTTTCTGAACACCCTGGGTCTTCTGGTACGCATTTAACGCACCGATACGATTCGGTTCATTGATTCTCATATTTATTCACCTCAAATTAGTACAGCCTTCTACGTCGAAAGTCTCTTATTAACATTGTCGGTAAAAGAGAGAAAAACATTTAGCCCTTTTTCATCTTAAACCGATCAAACGGTTGGCCCAGAGTCTTGGAAGCAGGATGCCCCCGCCTCTGGAGGCTGGGGGCATTCCCGTTTTCCTAATCTTTTTCCTTAAACTTTTCCTTCACCTGATAATATCCACCGTAATCTTTATTCTTCGCATCTCGCAATCTTTTTTCATCCTCAGCAGCCAACTTCCATTCCTTTTTTAACCGGTTGGCACAATCGTCACACAAGTGGCCTTTACGTATGATCTTTCCACAGGATTCACAGGGATATCCCAGATTAGGGAATCCCAACACAGAGATTCTCCCCTCCCGGATAAACCGGGTGATACGGCTGACAGATACACCAGTTCCATCACTTAATTCATAGATATTGGCGGTGCGGTTTTCTTTCTTTTTTAGATAAGCGACACATTTTTCATAATCCTCTTCAATCTCTTTGTAACAATCGGGACAAATGTCATGGATCGTTTTTACAAAAAGCTTCCCACATTGGGGACAATTCGCCAATTGTCCTAACCCCATGTCTCCCCCTCCCATCAGGTATAGGATTTATCCATATTTTACTACAACCCCTTCCCTTTGTCATAGGAAATTCGTCTCAATACGGGGGAAGAATTTGCTGAAGGGTATCCACTACTTTAGAATCGTATTTTAGACCCTTTTGCCCGTTTAATTC
Source organism: Microaerobacter geothermalis (assembly GCF_021608135.1). Lineage (NCBI taxonomy): Bacteria > Bacillati > Bacillota > Bacilli > Caryophanales > Bacillaceae > Microaerobacter > Microaerobacter geothermalis. The sequence goes on along the minus strand of NZ_JAKIHL010000007.1, from coordinate 30,729 downwards.
TTCAAGGGCCTTCCTTATAGATTTTGCTCGGCTGTAAACCCTGTGATGAGTCATTGCATCAAAGCTGTCAGCAACCGCCACAATTTTGGCATTCAAAGGAATTTGGGAATCTTCAAGTTGAAAAGGATAACCGGATCCGTCACATCTTTCATGATGAAAGAGCACAACACTCTTTACATCTGAATTGAAATCATACTTTTTTAAGATTTCATAACCAATAATGGGATGCTTCATAATCATGCACCACTCATCATTGGTAAGTTTGCCCGGCTTATTTAAAATAGCCTCTTCGATTTTCAGTTTTCCGATATCGTGCAATAAAGCCCCGTGGTAAAGCGCTTCCAATCGTTCCTCGGGATACAACATATGTTTGGCCATTCTCACTGACAAACTGGCAACGCGAATGGAATGATAAAATGTTTCGATATGATAATATTTTAACTCATGTAATAGGCGATCCTTCATTAAAATATTCTCTCCCCTGTACAAATAAAAAACCATCCTTCGATGAATCTGCTTAATCGCTAAAAGGATGGTCAAAAACCTACCTTTTCGGTAACCCAGCTGTCCTAGTCCCGTGACCTTAGACCTGTGGCTTTGCGTCCCCGCCTTTCGAACGGGTTTGCCTTTATCGAAGGGAGTATATATATCGTGTATTCTTTGCGTAAATTATAACTAAAAGATGGAAAAGTTACAACCATCATTTATAATCCTTTTAATATTCTTATAATTTCTTCCTCGGATAAAATATCATGAATTTCAGCCATATCACCCTCTACAGGTTCACTGGGAACATCGGAGATGTCCTTGCCGCAATAAGGACAATGCCAATTTTCATCACGACTTCCATATGATGTTTTCCCGCAGGAAGGACATTTCTTTTTTTTCATAATCAGACTCCCATGATTCAATCTTATATCATTCATCTTAATGAATACAAAACAGAAGAACAGTAGGTCATAAGATAGAAATTAAGGTTAAGCAATAGTGACTTAGTATCATGCAACTATATATTAATTCCACTGGACTTGTGTCAAACCCTTTATCGAATCATCACTAGTATTGTCTAATCTTGGGTTTATTCATCTTCTATTCATAGCAGTTTTCACAAAACCCGTAGATTTCAAATTTATGTCCGGTGATATAAAAGCCCTCGGGAGAACCAAGGACGGCGTTCATCGGACATAAACTAATTTTTTTGGTCGTTCCGCATCGGGTGCAGATCAAATGATGATGATGTTCCTCTCCTGAACAAGCCAAACGGAACTGTTTTTCTCCTTTTAACTCCGTCTCCTCCAGAATACCTAACTCCTCAAACAGGGATAAATTACGGTATATGGTATCAAAGCTGAGATTGGGAAAATCCTCCTGCATCCGTTCCAATACTTCTTTAGCAGACAAGTACCTTTTCTCCTGTGCAAAGATACTGACCAGTTTTTCCCTTTTATCAGTAAACTTGTATCCGCGATCCTTCAAACGCTGTAGTGCCATCTCCACATTCATCATCATCTCTCCCTATGCTAATGTTTCCTTAGCCATCGACGTCCGACCATTACCATTAAAAGAATGAGAAACGCCGCCCAAATGATCGCTCCACCGGAAGCCAAATTGAAGTAATAGGATGCTGCAAATCCAATCAAAATAGAAAGCTCACTAACAAGAACGGATAACCACATAATTTTTCTGAACCCACCGGGAAGCATCCACATGGCAGCCACCGGAAGAACCATCAAACCGGATACCAAGAGAACTCCGACTGCCCTGACCGCAACGGATATTACTAGGGCCATCAGCAGGATAAAAATCCATTGGACCAAGCGAATGCGAACTCCTGAAGCAGATGCGTATTCCTCATCAAAGGTAAGAATGAGAAAATCCTTATAAAACAGACTGATGGTAACCAGGACTAGTATGGCCACTCCGATGGTTAATTTAAACTCGTCCTGTGTCACCGCCATCAGATTTCCAAATAAATATCCATAAAAATCCGCATTAAATCCGCCGCTGGCACTAAATAAAACCACGCTAAGTCCCAAGCTAAATGACAGAATAATCGGTATGGTCAATTCTGAAAAATGTCGGTAAATCCGCCGAAGAACCTCAACCAGAAGAGCCCCTATCACCGCAAAGAGCATTCCATAGACTGCCGGGCCAATCGGCTGAAAAAATGAAACGGAAGCCCCGAGAATGGAACCGAAAGCCATACCGGCTAGATTCATTTGGGAGAGCACCTCTCCGATGACGGAAAGCCTTCTGGCCACAATAAAAACACCGACAAGAGGGGTAATCGCTCCGATGAGGATCCCCGTCAAAAGGGCCCGTTGGGCAAATTCATACTGAAGCAAAAATGAAATCATAATAAATCCTCCGGATGCCTGTGAAAGAGTCTGTCCTTTTTGAACATCCTCTTAAATGAGTTTCTTTACAATGGTCACTGCAGATAAAATAACTGCAGCAAATAAAACGATGGTTCCCCCGGTAGACCAATTCATCCAATAGGATACAACGAGTCCGCCCAGTACAGAAACCTGGGAAAAAATAATTGCATACAAAAAGGTTTGTTTAAAGCTGCGGGCAATTTGCAAACTGGCGGCTACCGGCAACGTAATCAGGGATGAAACCAACAAAATACCGACAATATTCATGGAAATGCCAATAACAAGGGCCACCAGCAGGATAAACAATCGATTGATTACCCTCTTGGGAATCCCGGCTGTTACCGCCCCATCCTGATCGAACGACAAATAAAACAACTCTTTATACAGTAAAAGAACGGTCCCAATCACCAGAAAGGCGATCAGTATAATTACCAGAAGGTTAAACTTGGAGACCGCAATCAGACTTCCAAATAAGTATCCGGATAAATCTTGGGTAAAACCGCTGGACAAGCTGATAAAAATCACGGCAAGCCCTGTACCTGCCGATAAGATAATGGGTAAGGATAACTCTTGATAATACCGATACACCTTTTGCATCCGTTCAACAAACAACGAGCCTGCCGCTGCAAACCCCATTCCCATATAAACAGGATTGACCAAAAACGGATTCGCGGATTGCATGATAAAATTGGAGGAATTTATAAAGATCCCTGCCGCCACCCCTGCCAAAGTCACATGAGCCAATGTATCGGCGATAAGAGATATTCTTCTTACCACCAGAAAAACCCCAATCACCGGAGAAATCAACCCGATTACCATTCCGGCAAGGAACGCATGTTGCATAAACGGAAACTGTAATAGTTGTTGAATCATCCGCGGCACCCCATATCTAAATTATCGCCCACAATCAATGGTTGTGTTGGATCACCCGAACATCATGATCATAGGTTTTGTCTAAAATTTGCTGCTGTTCTTCCAAAAATTCCTCCGGCCCCCCGTGGAAATACAGGGTCCGGTTTAAACAGGCGATGGTATCAACCTTTGAGCTGATCACTCCAATATCATGGGAGATCAACAAGAGGGAAAGACCCATTTTCTGATGCATATTTTGCAGCAATTGATAAAATTGATTGACCGAGGGCTCATCTACCCCAACAGTAGGCTCATCCAAGATCAGGAGCTCCGGGTCACTGACAAGGGCTCTGGCAATAAAGACCCGCTGTTGCTGTCCGCCTGAAAGCATCCCGATATTTTTCTTGGCATAATCGGAAAGACCAACCATGTGAATGGCTTCTTTCACCCTTTCTTTTTCCTTTCGTCCCATCCACTTAAACAGCCCCATTTTTCCAAACAAGCCCATGGAGACCACTTCAAAGACCGTAGCCGGAAAACCGGAGTTGAAGCTGTTGGCCTTTTGGGACACATATCCGATTTTGGACCAGTCTTGAAAAGACGCCATCGGCTGACCAAACAGCCTCACTTCCCCTTCATCAGGCTTTAATAGACCCAGGATAATTTTGATTAAGGTGGATTTTCCTGCTCCGTTTGGTCCGACCAATCCCAAGAACTCCCCTCTTTCCAAGGTCATATCCACCATCTCCAACACCTTCTCCTTACCATAGGAAAAAGAGACCTGTTTTAACTCAATGATTGGCACATGATTTTCAGAGGACATGTGATTTGATGGGCCATATAGATCTTTGCCTTTGTTATTCATGTTTATTGCCCAAGGGCTTTTGTCAAGTTTTCAAGATTCTCCCTCATAACAGAGAAATAATCTTTACCCTGGGCTTGTTCCTCCTTTGTCAATCCTTCTAAAGGATTTAGTGTCAGGGGCTCTGCCCCTATTTGCTCTTGAACCATTTTTGCAACCTTTCCGCTAACCAAGGTTTCAAAAAAGATATATTTTATATTTTTTTCCTTGGCATAAGAAATAATTTCGGCCAATTCCTTTTGACTGGGCTCATCGGAAGGAGATAGTCCAGCAATTGGAATTTGCTTCAAATTGTAGCGGTTGGCCAAATATCCGAACGCCTCATGGGATACAATGATATCACGACTCATCACATTCTCCAGCCCTTGTTGATATTCCTTATCCAATTTGTCCAGTTCTGCGACGACCTGATTATAATTGACCTCATAAACATCCTGATTCCCAGGATCAGCCTGAACAAAGGCCTCCTTGATTGCACGAGCCATATCCTTTGCCCTTAAGGGATCCAACCAAACATGGGGATCATTATCCAATATTTCAACGTGATCGCTGACATTAACTACATTTAGATTCGTTGTGTTGATCGCCTGCAGCACATCCTCTGCCCATGGTTCAAAATTGCTCCCATTGTAAATAAAAATATTTGCTTTGTTCAATTGAGCCACATCTTTGGGCTTGGGCTCAAAATCATGGGATTCCACTCCAGGGGGAACCATGACGACAACCTCTGCCTGATCCCCACCAATTTTTGCGGCAAAATCATATAAGGGGTAGATGGTGGTATAAACCAATATCTTCCCGTTTACCTTTGCAGATTCTTCAGTGGATTCCTTTGAACTTGATGGGTTGAGTGGTTGTTGAGCTGACTGTTGAGATTCTTGTTGTCCGCCACATGCCGACAATAGGATGAATATGCTAATGAGACCTAATATAATAAACGTGATTTTCCTAAAGTTTCGCCACATTTAATTGTACTCCCTCCGTTTTTCGTCTTTTCCGTAATAGAGCGGATCTTGCTTATTATAACCCTCTTCGCCGCAGAAGTAAATAGGAATTATTACGATTTATTTGCTGGCTAAAGGCCACTAATACCCTTTATTTTTAGTGTATATTTTAAGATTATGCCTGTAAATACGGAATTATTACGGATTACCTGGCCACTGTGAGAGAATAAACTCTTTGGACGCCACATCCTTTCAACACCTTTGCTGCTTCTTCCAAGGTGGCACCGGTGGTATAAACATCATCCACGATAAGCACATGTTTTGGTTGAATCATGGAACTGGACTGAAGCAGAGGATGAAATGTTCCTCTTATCGAAATTAAACGGGACTGCCTGTCCTTTTTGCTTTGTTTCTCTGTTGGTTTCTGCCTGAGCAAGAGCGGGCGATAAGGAATCTTTATCATCCCAGACAATCCCTTTGCCATTTGTTCCGATTGATTAAATCCCCTCTCCAGCAGGCGGGTTGGATGAAGGGGAACAGATGTGATAAGATCAATGTGAACATCTAAATAAAATTCACTAAAACCGGTAGCCAACAGCTTGGAAAAGGCAGAAGAGAGGGTTTCTTTCCCTTTATATTTGTATAAATACATCCACTGACGCAGGGCGTCGGTATAACATAAAAGGGAACGATTATAATTCAAGGATGTATTTGTTAATCTTTCGCAATCCCAGCAAAGCCTCCTCACCCCTCCCATTCGAACAAATTTTAACGAGGCCTCCATGGTTTTTTCCAACTTCCTCCCGCAATGTAAACAAATCCTACTTTTACCAGTGATCCATTCTAATTCATGAATACAGGTTGCGCAAAGGGATTTTAAAATCGAATGAGGAATATACTGGGCGGAATTCTCCCCTGACGAAGGATGGTTTCCTGATTGGGAATCATTTTGTGGCGAGAAAGGGGACTGGCACAGCATGCATATATATGAATAAGAAAAAAGTTTAACCCACTCTGTCCGAAGTAGATCTATCCATTTTTTCATTACTGTTTCCTCCCCATTAATAAGTACCCCATCTTTTCTGCCAATCGATTCATTTTCCGGATGTGCCGAATTGCCCTTATCTGAGCCCTGGTTTTTTCTCTGGCCAGGAAAATGACCGTCCCATCAGGAAAATCCGACGATCGGCCGACTCTTCCGGCAATTTGGACCAGACTGGTCTCATCAAAAATGGGAGAATCGGCTTTCCAAACTAACACATCAACTTTTGGCACCGTTACTCCTCTCTCCATAATGGTTGTGGTCACCAAAAACCGAATCTCCCCCCGGCGAATTTTTTCTACGGTCTCCGTCCGATCCTTGCGTCGCGAATGGGCCAACCCGATGATTTCCTTCCACTGGGGATAAAGAGTGGTTAAATATCGATACAATTGATCCACTTCTCTTAAGGAAGAAGCAAAGAGGAAGGCTTGCCGATCTTGATCGACGACTTGATGTAAAAACTGATCAAGAATTGGAATTTTCCTATAGCAGTCTAGGGATCCATGATGTTGCTCCAAATAACGCTGAAGATGATATCCACAGAATATCTTTGGAACGGGAAGGGGATGTTTATGATGTCGAACAGGAATGGTGGTCCCCTTGATTAATCCACGTTTCCACTTTTTCTGAAGTTCACGAGGGGGAGTAGCCGACAGATAAATCACCTTTCCCTGCGGATGCTTTGCTCGATGAACCCCATAATAAAGCATCGGATCATGATGAAAAGGGTACGCATCCACTTCATCCACGATTACAAGGGGAAAATGATGATAAAATCTGAGGGTCTGATGGGTGGTTGCAATATAGATGTGGCCATCTTCCCACTTTTCCTGACTTTCTCCATGAAGTGCAACTACCCTCGTTAAAGGAAAAGCTTTGCGGAATCGGGGAACCAGCTCATTCACCACATCTTTCCTTGGAGTTGCCAACAGGACTTTTTTCCCCGTCTTTATGGTTTCCTCCACCGAAGGAAAAATCACCTCTGTTTTCCCTGCTCCACACACCGCCCAAATCAAAAATTCCCGGTTCGTTTGAGGGTAAGGATCAGTTTTAATGAAGTGCAAGGATTGTAAAGCCGCATGGCGTTGGGGAGGTGATAAATCCTCCAAAAGGGGAGAGGAGGATTTTTCCAGAGACATCATCGAATGGGCCTTGCTTCCTTCCCGTGCAGAGGCAAATGCTGTTTCTCCATGCTCCCTTACATGTCCAATGATAAGAGGAGTGCATCGTTTACTTCTTCCCAGCATGATACAGGCCTCGCAGGTTGCACAAGAAGTGCCACATATCCCACAGGCAACGGGAATAATGGCTTTTTCTGTACTTCCACAACGGATACACACCAATTTTTGTTCCTTTGTCATTTCTATACTGGCCCGAAGATCGATCGTTCCTTGCAAATACAGCCATTGGAGGGTATCCCAAAAAGTTCTCTCATCCATAAAAACAGCGGAAGAAACAGAAATTCGCCTCCTCACTTCCTCTACCAATAAAATTCTTCCTGCGATAACGGGCAAAACCATTTGCGAGTTTTCCTGAATGAGAGCAAGTCGTGACAATTGTTGGTTGGAGGAGGCCGTATAAAAGGAAATACCCTCCCTATGAGGGGGTCGATACCAATCATTTCGATGGAGGTGTCCCGATTGAGTTCGTTCCAATTGCAGTTGAATATCCCTTAACCTTCCCAAGGACGAAAACGTCCCCTCCATCACCCAAAGATCTCGATTCCAAAAAGTAAGATCCACTTCAAGATTGGAGGTAATTCGTGTCTGCCACTTCCCTTCCTCCCTTACCACATATAAGGTCCATTCAGGTAAATACACGATGCACCCCTCCATTTTTCAACAAATTCCTCATTTTCTATATTTCTACATTTCCCTCGGATTCCCTTTTTTCCAAAATTGTTTAGATCCAGCAATACTGAAAATTCAAAGGTCAACAAAAAAGCTATCCAGTGTTTGGATAGCTCCTAAACAAAATACCAGGTGATTCCGATTGTTCCAGGTCCGGTATGGGTACCGATAACCGGTCCAAAAGGAGTGATGTTTCCATCCACATGGGGATATTTATTTTGAATTTCCTCCAGCCACTCTTTTGCTTCTTCATAAACATTGGCTTGAATAATAGAGAGGCGAATCGGTTTCCCCTTTTTTGCATCCTCTTCAAAAAAACCCATAATTCTTTCTTTTGCTCTCCTATGGGTTCTTATCTTTTCAAAGGGCTGAATTTTTTTGTTTTCAAACATCAAAATGGGTTTAATCCGCAGTAGATTTCCCACCATCATTTGGGCGGCGGTCAATCTTCCTCCCCGATACAAGTGATTCAAATCTTCTACAAGAAAATAGGCTCTTCGCGTTTTTCTAATATAATCCACCCGCTCCAGAATCTCTTCCCTAGATCTCCCCTCTTTTGCCATCTTCGCTGCTTCAACCACCATAAAACCCAAAGCATAACAAGCAATCTCTGAATCTACTACATCGATGGAAATATGGGACAGCATGGAGGCTGCTGTTTTTGCTGATTGATAGGTTCCGCTGATTCCGCTGGACAGATGGATCGATATTAAATGATCGGCCTGTTGAGACAGCTTTTCATAAGTTTCAACAAATTCACCAACTGGCGGTTGAGAGGTGGTCGGAAGATGTTTAGCATGCTCCAGTTTTTTATAAAACTCATCTACATCCAAGTCATATCCTTCCCGATAGGACTCGGCACCAAAAATCACTTGCAGAGGGACAATGGAAATCTCGTATTTCTCCAGTTCCTCTTTGGGAATGTAGCTTGTACTATCTGTAATAATGGCAATGGACGACATCCCTATTTTCCCCTTTTTCTACTCTTGAATTTGATATGGATGAAACTACAGCATTACTACTGATAATATATCATTCACCTTACTGGAGCAACCCTACTGAAGGAATCCTACTGATAGCAGCTCACCTTATTTCTTCCCGATTGTTTTGCTCCCAAATACATGGCCCGGTCCGCATGACGAATGAGCGACATCGTAGAATCGGCACAGGTAGGGTAAGTAGCAATACCGATACTGGCAGTCACCTGAATCATCATTTCTCCCTTCCCTTTGAGGGACTGATGTACCTTTAGTGGCAATTTTTGAATAGCCGAACGAATTCTTTCAGCAATTTCTACGGCTTCTTCTTGATCCGTGTCAGGAAGCAGTACTGTAAATTCTTCCCCGCCATATCGGGAAACAATATCCCCCTTTCGGACATTGGATTGTATGATCTGTGCAACATGCTTTAGCACATCATTGCCAACCAGATGTCCAAATCGATCATTTACCTGTTTAAAATAATCAATATCCAAAATCAGAAGGGATAAAGGTTTTGACTCCTTTTCAGATTCCCTGACCATCCGATGGATCATCGAGTCGAAGGTTCGGTAGTTATACAGCCCCGTTAGTTCATCCATTTTACTCCTTCGCTCAGATTGGGTAAACCGCTGGGCATTTTGCAGGGCAATCGCCGCCTGGCTGGCCAAAATTTGAATCAGGGTTACATCGCGATCTGTAAAACGAAAGGTTCTTCTTGCAGCAAGACAAATCACCCCTACCGTTTGATGATCCCAAATCATCGGAACTACTACCTTAGATTTTTTCTCATCGACATACACCCGTCCATCCTGTGCCACTTGACGAATCAGATCATCGGCCTTAACCGGCTCGTTTTTGATGATATGGGATGGAGAGTAAATGGAAGAAAAGAGTGAACATTCTCCGTCATGATGAACCAAAACCAGTTCATCCTTCTCATCTTTGAGAAAGAGTAAAAAGGCATCAACATTCACCATACTCTTCATCCCTTTACAAATTTCTGCAAGGGTATGTTCTAAATCTAACTGGGCAGTGAACCGGGTAGTAAGATCATTTAAGGCTTTCAACTGCCCGTGGGCAAGGTATAGATCATGATATAAACGAAAAACATACGTCACGAAAAGAATGGGGACAGCCACCAGAAGTATTCCGGTAAATCCTACGGAATGATGAACAGAATATAAAAGAAGTCCTAGAGGAAAGGACAAAAGGGTAGAATAAACATCCCACTTTAAATTATTCCAGGTCAACGGATACGGAAGCCTGTCGTAAAAGCGTCTGATCATGGATAAAAACAAGTGATTGGTCACAAATCCCGTCACAACATAACCCAAAAGGGCAATCAAGGGGACGTCAAAAATATTCAAAGCAGAATAGAAGGGATAAAGAATATAATAAACCGCTGCAGCTAACAGAGACTTCCAGATGATCATCGATTGAATGAGGAAAAATCGATACCAGCTCATTTTTCTTCTGACGGTTAGAACAATAAGCAAGGACAACAAGCCCATGAGCGTCTCAACCACAATCCCATAGCTTAAAAAGACAGCGATCAAGATAAAGGATTGCAGGCTGATCATGGCATGTTTTGTTCTGAGAGGAAAACTGTCAATTAACAGAAGGACCAAAAAAAGAAACAACAAAATAAGGATATCGTCTATAGTTAAAACCGGAGGAAAGGACAAAGATATCCCCAGAAATGAAAGGAAGGAAATTAAAGCGATTCCAACAACCACTGCTCGCCCCATACCCACTCTCCTTTCTGCCCGACATGCTCATTATAACTCAACCTTATGAGAAATTTGAGAAAAATATTTCTAAAATTTTCTACACATTTCTACAAAGTTCGACAAAATCCGGGAGGTGACAGGCACCTCGTACGTCGATTAATACACAATTCTCTTTCAATAAAAAATGGTCGGCAGGAAGGAATCTCTCTTCCATGCTCCGGTATTCCCAATTCACCTGCTGAAAGTTAAACTTTATCAGTAAACGTTGGACAATTTTCAGAGAATCATCTGTGGAGCCGAAATCAATAATGGTGATGGATATGGGTATCCCCTTTAACCTTGACCAGGAATATAAGGATCGCATCACAGCTTCAATATTTCTTTGTGACTGATAGATCAAAAGAGTATAATGTTTGGTTGTCGTCGGATGAAATCCCCATTGAAAATAACTGATCAATTGAATAACGATAGAGGTTAATCCATAGACGGCTAGCAGAAAAAGAATAAAAAAAATCATCCGGAATACCTCCTCCTACTTATAGGTATGCCGAATGAGAGAAGAATGTGCTTTCGTCTAGAGATGTATCCAGCCTTTTTTAATGGCAGTGACAACGGCATGGGTCCGATCCTGAACCTCCATCTTGGCCAATATACTGCTCACATGATTTTTTACGGTTTTTTCACTAATAAACAACTTTTCGCCGATGGAACGGTTGCTCATTCCTTCAGCCATTAATTGAAGAACCTCCAATTCCCGTGGACTTAACAGATAATCGATCCCATCACTGGTCCCTTCCATGACCTGTTCCTTCTCACTCAGGCGTCTCAACTCTTCGATAAGGGGACCGGTTACTTTGGGGTGAATATAGGCTTCCCCCCTTGACACGGCTTTTACCGCATCAATCAGTTCCTCTGCTTCCATTTCCTTTAACAAATAACCCGATGCCCCTGAGCGAAGGGTTTTCTGGACATATCCTTCATCATCATGAATGGAGAGAATAATCACCTTACTTTCAGGTGTGTATTGGTGAATTATTTCTGTTGCTTCTACCCCGTTCATATGGGGCATATTGACATCCATCAGTATGACATCCGGTTGCAGTACCTGGGCCAATTGGCAAGCAGTTTCTCCATCCCCCGCTTCACCAACTACTGAAAAATCTGCCTCCATATTTAAAATCCGTTTAATCCCCTCACGGAATAACTGATGGTCGTCTACCAGCAGAATTGTTATTTTCCTATCTCCCATACATATTCCCCCACCTTTAGTTCCATTCCTTATTCTTCCTTTTCATATTTGAATGGGATGGTAAAATACACCTTGGTCCCACGATTGATTTCCGAGGTAATTTCCATTTCCCCTTCCAGCAAGTGGGTTCTCTCCCTCATCCCCATAATGCCAAACTGAGGCCTGGCCCCTTTCTCAGGGGCGGCAAAACCAACTCCATCATCCTTTACGATGACGTGGATCATATCCTTGGCATACTCTAATTTCACCTGCACCATCCTGGCTTTCGCATGTTTCGCTGCATTATTTAAGCATTCCTGGATCAACCGGAAAACAGCCACTTCCATGGAAGTGGGCAGCTTTTTCTCTCTTCCAAAAACCACAAATTCTGTTTCCATACGGTATCTGGTTTCATAATCCTGTATAAATTTCTTTAATGTAGGTACGAGTCCCAGGTCATCCAAGGCCATCGGTCTTAGATCAAATATAATTTTTCGGACATCGGCTAAGCTGTTTCGAACCATTTCCTTCAGTTCTTTTAATTCCTGTCTGACCGCATCTAAATTTCCTTGACTTAACAACCGTTCTACGATTTCGGACCGCAATACCACATTCGCCATGGATTGGGCAGGGCCGTCATGGATGTCCCTGGCTACTCGCTTTCGTTCCTCTTCCTGGGCCTGTATCACCTGAAGTCCCAACTGTTGACGATGTTGGGCTGTCTCTAGGACACGGGTAATTTTGCTGATATCCCCAGTCAGATAATCAAGGACTACGCCGATTTGCGTCATCAGATTTTCGGCACGTTCGATGGTTTTTTCAATATTTCGCAATCGAAGCTCCAGTTCATCCCTTTTCTTTCTTAGATTGCTTTCCCTCTCCCTGGTCAGAATAAGGTTAACCTGGATCTGCTGGGCTGTTTCATATGCTTTTCGAATGTCTTCCTCGCTGAATCGGCTGAAATGGCGGCTGACCTCACTTAACCTGACCCTGGCATTCCGCCATCTTTTTTCCAATTGATCCGCCTGTTCTATGATTTCAGAAACTTCCTTTTTTACCTGTTCAATTTCTTGTAAAAGATTATTGGCTTCTTCTCTGGCAGATTCAGCAATGTCAAAAATCTGTTCCTTACTCTTTTCTACGGTATGTATCGTCTTTTTTATCACCTTCTCCAGGATGGCCGTATCGATTTGTTCCTGCAACAATTGTTCTTCCCCCTCATCCCCAGAACATCTCATCTTAAAAATTTGCCTGAACTTCCAAAACTATAGCGGTGAACTATAGAATCCGCTTCATGTCTAAAGAACGGAGCCCTCAAAAACATCTGGGCATTCCAAAGGTGGAGTCAGTACAGCGGGTTAAGCACAAAATCGCTCTTTTTTCCTATATTACCATAGTTTTTCAAGGAAAGAGCTAGGAAGGGTTTCCCATTCTATCCATTGTCCAAATAGGACTTTAGACCCATTTAAAAAAGATGGCGGATATAATCTGCCATCTTCTTGATTCTAATATAGACTAATACGTGAGAATCACTCCATCACCGAGTTGAAGACCAGACCTAATTTCTATGAAATCCTGACCTTCCACTCCAATTTCCACTTCCTTCGGTGTTGGCGGTTCTCCTGGTTTCCCGGGAATCATCACCGAACCCCTTCCATTACCCAAAACATTTACCGCATTATATGGAAGACGCAGCACCTGTTCAGCCCGACGGATCAGAATATCCGCATCGCCGGTCATTCCCGGCTTTAGCTTCTCTGAGCTTTCCACCTTAATTTTTACCGGAAATGACACACTATTTCCCTCTGCCTTTCCCACTTCAGAGACTTCCACCACTTCTCCAGTAAACTTTTCATCTCCAAAGGCGGTGACATACACATCCACCTTTTGTCCTTTGGATACATAGGGGATATCCACCTCGTCCACACTAGCCTTCATATAGAGGGCACTATCGTTTATAATCACCACCGCAGGTTTTCCACTTTCAGGGGTTTGGCCCGGTGATACATTCACTTCCACCACCCGTCCACTGATAGGAGCAGTCACTTGATATTTTTTTAATGCATTTTTTTGCTGTTCCAACTGGATCTGGGTTTGTTTTAATGTAATTTCCTGACTTACCCGATCCAGATCCCGCTTTTCCATATCCAGCAAAGCGATGACTTGTCCGGGGCGAATATAATCCCCCTCGGCCACCTTGATTTGGGAAATCGTTCCTACCGTTTTGGCTTCTACCTGAACCTCTTCATCCTGTGCCAGTTCACCCCTTTCCACGCCTTGTATGACTGTCCCCGAAGGAAGTTTCTTTTCAACAGATGCCTTTACTCCTGGGTATAAAGCACCCAAATTCTTGACGGTGACGGTGACATCATAGAGGATTCCTCCCCCCACGGCACTTCTCCCTTTGCGGTCCACCTTTTTAACCCTTCCTTCGGTATATGAAAGAAAATCCACCAAGAAAACCGTTACATTTTCGCCTTCTTTAATATACGCTATATCATTTTTGCGAAAGGGGACCGTAACCACCAAATCATCAGGTTGGGTCAACGTCATCACCGTTGTTCTTTCTTCCACTTGGTCCCCTTGGGATATTTTTATCTCTTTTACTCTGCCCTCATATGGGCTGATGATTTCTGAGGCATATCCCTGCCATTCAGACCAGGAACGGTATTGCTTCCTCCATTCCAGCTCTGTCTGCATGTACTGAAGGTATGCTTCAGTATCATCCATCACGAAAAGAAGGTCTCCCTCGTTTACCTGTGCCCCCTTTTGCACAAACACTTTTTTCACCGTTGCGTTCACTTCAGGATATACTTCTTTTTGGGCTTCCGCTTCGATCACTCCAGTGGTGTAGATAGACTTCACCACATCCCCCTTATCCACCACTACCGTCGGCATGGGCGGAAAGTCAGCTGGACCTTCCGTCATAACGCCATCAACGGGTTTGCTAATCTTCCATTTCCACACTCCCCATACAACTGCAATCACGACCAGCAGAATGAAAATAATGATCCATCTTTTTTTCATAGGTTTCACCTGTCCCATTTTATCTTCGGTGTGTTTCTAACACTCCCACTAAATCGTTTATGATCTTCAAACGATAGAGCAGAACTAAAGATTCACAAGTCCGCTAGTCAAGTTCTTTCAAAGAAGTTGTTCAAGTCCGCTTCAAGTCTAAAGAACGGACCTTAGTGAATTCTTTAGTTCCGTCTATTGGAGGATTCTGACTTGAAAAATGGAGATAAAACTTCAAACGGTGAGTGATTTACTCCGTTCGAATCGCTTGAATCGGACTTAAACGGGAAGCCCGAATCGCCGGAAACAATCCCGATATCACCCCTACAAAGGTGGCAAATCCAACTGCGGAGAGGATCAACCACAGGGGCATCACCGCAATCTGTGTCATCTCATCTCCAAACATGCGAAAATCCGGCTGACTGGCCGCTATCATATTGGCTACTTTGCCAATACCCATTCCTGCAAGGAGGCCTATCACACCACCAAAAAAGCCAATACTCCCCGATTCCAACAGGAACAACCATCGGATATTATATACCGTCGCTCCAATCACTTTCATCACCCCGATTTCCCGGGTTCTTTCCAGAATGGACATGATCATCGTATTGGTGATGCCGATGGAAGCCACGAGCAGCGAGATGGCAGCAACCCCGCCCAGAATGAGTTCTACCACCAAGAAGAAACGGTTAATCTCTTTTAACTGCTCCGTGGGGGACCAAGTGTTGTAGCCAATTTCCTTAATCCGCTGAACCACCTGCTCCACCTGTTCCCTGGAGGCCACTTTTACGGTGATCTGTTCATAGTCGGGCCCATTGATTTTGCTACTCCCCCGGCGGTTTTCTCCGTATACGCCCTTTCCCCTGCTTCCCGACCGCTCTAACCATTGATTTAATTCATTGACCAGCTCAATGGGTGCATAAGCAGCCCCCCATTCCCGCTGTCCTTCAGCAAGCTGGCCAACGACCCTTACTTTGATTTCTTTTTTTTCAATTTGATTCTCCCCGGCATAGCGGGTTAAGACAAGGGTCACTGTTTTATTGACCAACTCAACGGAAGGACGATTTTGATTCACAGAACCCGGGAATCGACCCTCATAAACAGGGCCATAACTGGGACCATTTGCTCCAGAGAACTCGGAACTTCCTCCTGTGCCCCTCCTGCTTTTTCTAGCCTGTCTTCTCTCCTGCTCCAAATCGCGCAAATTTTGCGGGATATCAGCAGAAATCACAATTTCATTCTTCTTTCCTGTCAAATAGGTGCCCTTTTCTACTTTTTGATCAAATCGTGCAGCTTCTGCCACTTCTACGCCAACCAGATTCACAAAACCTTCCTTTCTGCCAAAGCTGATATTGGATTGTCCCCTCAGACGATTCACCGCCATCACCGCTTCCACCCCTGGAATTGCCTTTAATTCTTGGACGGTTTTTTGGGTCAACTGCTTCATGTCCCCGGGACCAAAGGGAGCCGAACCTCCAGGTCCACCCATTTCCGGATAAGCGGGCATCACATTTAGCTCGGTGATGTTGGCAAAATTCTCAAAGCTCTTCACCGCATTAGCCTTTAAGCCCAACCCCAATGAAATCATGGCCACGATGGCAGCAGTCCCTATGGCTACCCCAATTGACGTTAAGAAGGTTCTCAGTTTCATTCTCCACAAATTTCGCCATACCAGACGTAAGGAATCCAAGCTTCTCATCTATCCACCTCCCGGGTTTCAGCAGAAACTGTCAATTTTTCGTCAACCGTTGACTCCCTCTGGGGTTCAGGTGAGTCTCTTAGGGGAGACGGGTTATGATCTGGCTTCACGATGGGTTCCCTAAGTGATCTTGCAATCTTCCCATCCCTGAGATAAATCGTTCGATGGGATTGGGCAGCCACGGCCTCATCATGGGTGACAATGACAAATGTAGAGCCCAATTCCTGATTCATCTGTTTTAACATGGATAAAATCTCTGCTTCCGTGCCACTGTCCAGATTCCCCGTAGGTTCATCTGCCAGGACAATGGCAGGCTGATTGATCAGGGCTCTGGCAATACTGACCCGCTGCTGTTGCCCTCCACTCAGTTCATTGGGCTTATGTTTCATGCGATCCCCCAACCCTACCCTTTCCAGGATTTCAGTCGCTTTCTTTCTTCGAGTTTTAGGAGATTCCCCGGAAAAAACCAAGGGCAATTCTACATTTTCCAATGCGGTCAAATTGGGCAACAGGTGATAAGATTGAAAGATGAAACCCATGTATTTGCGGCGGAAGAGACAAAGCTGGTTCTCCGTCATCCTGGATATGATTTCCCCGTTTACGATCACCTCTCCGCTCGTTGGTTTCATTAATCCTGCCATAAGGTTGAGCAGGGTAGATTTTCCGGAACCTGATGTCCCGCAAAGGGAAACCAGCTCTCCTCTTTTTATGGAGAGGGATATCTGATGAAGTACAGGAACTTCTATCTTCCCCATCATGAATGAATGGGATACCTGTTGAATCATAATCTCTCCACCCAAAGGTTTAACCTCCCTCATTTAACTTTTACTGTATGAATCTACCATTTTTTTCTCATACTCTATTATAGACGAAAAAAAGAGAAAAAAGGTTTCATATTTAGATTTTTTTGATTATCATTTGAATCCAGGAGAAGGAATGACCGTATATATAGACGTGTGAATTGAATACATCAGTGGTTCGTTTTAAATTGTAAAAGTGAAAGGAGATTTTTATGAATCGATTGGCAAAGTGGTTTTTGGTGGGAATTGCTACCCTGGCCCCAGTGGGGCTTACTGTTTATATTATCAGTCTGCTTTTTACAACGTTGGATAATCTCCTGGGAAAATATATGCGAGATTTGCCCTTTTACTTTCCCGGGCTTGGACTCATCCTTACCTTGGCAGGAATAACCTTGGTCGGCTTTTTGGCATCCGGATGGTTGGGAAAAAGGTTGTTTCAACTCATAGATCAATTGTTTCACCGCCTCCCGCTGATCAGAACCCTTTATGGGGTCATAAAGGATACCGTCAACTCTTTTTTCGGTGAAAAGCGTTCCTTCTCCAAAGTCGTCCTGGTAAGAATTCCCGGAACCAATTCAAAACTTCTGGGTTTTCTTACGGCTGAAGAAGTGTCCAAGTTGGGAGACTTTGCTTCCAACCATGTAGCGGTTTATATCCTTCAGTCGATGCAATGGGCCGGGTTCACCCTGTTGATTCCGAAGGAAGATGTGGAAATTGTAGACGCCAACGTGGAAGAAGTGATGAAGTTTATTGTGTCTGCGGGAATATCGGGGAAATAAAGAGCAGAAGAAAAAAATCCTCCTTGGGTTCCAAGGAGGATTCGTTTTTAATCATCTATTTTGCTTCAATTGATTTCATCATTTCTGCTGAGATAACCACTTGGCCAATTGATCAACTTCGGCTGCAGGTACCATGCCGCCAGGCATTTCACCCTTACCATTCACCAGGATATTCTTAATTTGGGCTTCAGAATATCTTGATCCAATATCTAATAATCCTGGGACAGCAGGCATTCCATCCATCGCTTCCACACCTTTTAGATCAAATCCATGACAAGCCTTACAGGTATTAAGGATTTTGGATGGATCATAGGCTGCTGGCTGTGGAGCGGGTGCAGGCGCAGGTGTCGGTTCCGGAGCAGGGGCTGCTTCTTCCTTGGGCTGCTCAGCTGGTTTTGGTGCAGGGGCTGCTTCTTCCTTGGGCTGTTCAGCTGGTTTTGGTGCAGGGGCTGCTTCTTGCTTTGGTTCTTCTTTAGGCTGTTCTGCCGGCTTTGGAGCAGGGGCAGGGGCAGCTTCTTGCTTTGGTTCTTCTTTAGGCTGTTCCGCCGGTTGTTCAGCTTTAGCTTCACCTTTTTGCTCAGCCAACCATTGTACTAAATATTCAAGGTCATCCCCTTTTACGAGACCACCAGGCATTTCATCCTTCCCATTGGTTAGAATATTTCTGATTTCATCTGCAGATAATCTGGAACCAACATTGGTCAGTTGTGGACCGTCACCCTTTAAGCCTTCCAAATTCTGACCATGACATCCTTTACAGGAAGCGGTCAATTGGGCAGTTTTGGCCGGATCAAAGGTAATTTGCACAGGTTCCTCTGCCTTTGGCTCTTCAACTGGTTGTTCTTGCTTTGGCTCTTCTTTAGGCTGCTCTGCTGGTTGTGCTTGTTCGGCAGCTTGTTCGGTTTGAGCAGGTTCTTCTGTCTTTATTTCTTCTGTGGTTTGCTTACTGCCGCAGGCAACCAGTAAACCTGCCAGTAATACCAACATAACGACAAGAAGCATTCTTTTTAAATTCTTCTTGTACATCTCTATCACTCTCCCTTGTATTCTAATTCCATCATATGTGAAGAATTTATGTAGATAAAGTAGCAGAAAGAGTGATTTTCTTTTCACAAAGAATAATAAAAAATTACTTCTGGTAGTATTTGCAATCATACAATATACAGTATATTTAACCTTTTATTATTTAATATTTATTTGTGATTTCGATTATAAAGTGAAAAGCCTTACCTGTGAAATAGGTAAGGCTCACTAAATATTATTCTCCAATGGCTTTATGCCTGATAGGCTGCGGCTTCCGCCTTTAAAATTTCCGCTTTATCTGTTCTCTCCCATGGAAGATCCAAATCATTACGTCCAAAATGTCCATAGGCAGCCGTTTGCTTATAGATAGGTCTGCGCAAATCCAGCGCTTTAATAATTCCGGCAGGACGCAAGTCGAAATGCTTCCTTACCAAATCTACCAATATTTCCTCACTTACCTTTCCAGTCCCGAAGGTGTCCACATTGATGGAAACGGGCTGTGCCACACCAATGGCATAAGCGACTTGAACTTCACATTTCTCTGCCAGACCCGAAGCCACAATATTTTTGGCTACATAGCGGGCGGCATAGGCACCAGAGCGGTCCACTTTTGTCGGATCTTTCCCGGAGAATGCGCCCCCGCCATGACGGGCATATCCGCCATAGGTATCTACAATAATTTTACGACCGGTTAACCCGGCATCTCCTTGAGGTCCTCCAATGACAAAACGACCCGTAGGATTGATAAGATATTTGGTTTTCTCATCAAGGAGCTCAGGAGGAACCACCGGTTTGATCACATGCTCTTTTAAGTCATTGGCAATTTGCTGTTGTGTGACATCTGGATGATGCTGGGTTGAGATAACGATGGTATCAATGCGTATTGGCTTATCTCCTTCATATTCAACCGTCACCTGAGTTTTCCCGTCTGGACGGAGATAGTCCAATTTACCTTCTTTTCTCACTTCACTTAAACGGCGGGCCAACCGGTGGGATAAATAGATGGGTAAAGGCATCAATTCAGGGGTCTCATTGACGGCAAACCCAAACATTAATCCCTGGTCCCCTGCACCAATCGCTTCGATTTCTTCATCGGTCATTTGGCCTTCCCTGGCCTCCAACGCTCGGTTTACGCCGGCGGCAATATCTGGAGATTGCTCATCGATGGAAGTAAGAACGGCACATGTTTCGTAGTCAAACCCATACTTGGCTCTGGTGTATCCAATATCCTTTATGGTTTCCCGAACAATTTTCGGGATATCTACATAGCAAGTTGTGGTAATTTCCCCTGCCACTAAAACAAGACCAGTGGTCACAGATGTTTCACAAGCTACCCTTGCATTGGGATCCTGAGCCAAAATAGCATCCAATACCGCATCAGAAATTTGGTCACATATTTTATCCGGATGTCCTTCGGTTACGGACTCGGAAGTAAATAGATAACGCCCTTTTTTCATTGGTTAATCCTCCTTACCCTTAGTATGTTCAACCCAAGAATCCATATGAACATTAATTTGAAATCCCATGTTTGAAAATGATGAAAAAACCTTTTCCCGTCGCGGGGAAAAGGTTGGCAAAATCGATGCATGGTCCTTTTCGGGACATATCATAACCCATTCACATTCAGGTGTCAATGGATATCATTAATCTTCGATAAAAATTAATCTTGTCTCAGGATCATATTCTACCTTGGATTTTAAGCTTTGACTGATAAAGCGCAATGGAACGAGGGTGCGTCCATTTTCCACTTTGGAAGCCTGATCTAACTTCATCTCCACCCCGTTGACATAGGCTACATCGGCCCCGACAACAAATTGAATGGTAACATCCCCTTTGATGATCTCAACCGTCTTTGTTTTCGTATCATAGTTGACCTCAGCTCCCAACGCTTCTGTCAAAGGCCGGATTGGAACAATGGTGCGATTATTCTCAATGCGGGGCGGAACGTCAAAGGAAGGTACATTTCCGTTTACAAATGCCTTCAATTCTGCTTTGCCAAGGGATTTATACAGCTGCTTTAATTTCTGCTTCTGTTGTTCGTCCCCTTTGGTTTTACTGAAAATTTCCTCCTGTAATTTAATGGCCTCATCTATCTTTTTCTGTTTCAACTTGATGGAAATCAGGGCTTCATAGGACTCTTCTATTTCAACCTCATTTTCCCCTTCAATCCCTATTTCCTCCAAGTATTCTTCCAGACCATCCAATGCTTCTTCAAAGGCTTCCTCGTCGATGTTTTCATTTTTACTTCCGTCTCCATCATCATTTTGTTCGATATCGCGGTCTTCTCCATATACGTCATTGGTTACAGATCGTTGTTCTTTCATCATCTCTTTAAACTGTTTGGCAACCTCAGAAACGGATCCATCCCCAGACAATACTGCAAGAATCACTGTTTCAGCGGGTGTTCCAATTGTCTTTAGGAGGGCTTTTACCAATCCTTTGGTTAAATCCACCTCTGCCATTGCCCCTGCATCGGATGTGATGTTTCCTTCTGTTGTTCCGTCGGTTGCTTCAGAGCTAGAGGTGGCATTTTCTGTGTTATTGGAATCTATGAGGTTTAATAAGGCCTGGATATAAGCTTCTGCTCTGGTTCCTTTTGCTCTTTCCAAAAGGGCCCTCAATTGAGCTTCCTTCTTAACCACTTCTTCTTTCATTTTTTTAAGTTTTTTCGCTTTTTTCTCTAATTCATCTTTTTTCTTATCCTTATCATCATCTTTTTGGTCAGAATCTTCATCTTCTTCGTCTTCCAGGTCACCGTCATCATCTTTTTTCCCTTTATCGTCTTTCAATTCCTTGCCTTTTCCTTTATTCTTGCCTTTCCCTTTATCCTTGCCTTCTTCCCCATCACCGGATTCATCCTCTTCGATGGATTCATCTTCATCTTCTAATTCATCATCTACTTCACTTTCATCGTTTATTTCATCTCCATCGTTTATTTCATCTTCATCGTTTATTTCATCTTCATCGCTCATTTCATCTTCATCTCCGCTTTCATCCTCCATCACACCATCCTCGTTAATATCCTCTGCTGCTTCATCCTTGGTATCAGCCGAAATATCCCCTTCTACATCAGCCCCTACTGTTACATGGCTAGCGGCCAATGAATAATTGATGGGATAAAAGATGAGAGTAAATACGAAGAGAACAGACAACACTTTCATAATCCCTGTAATTTTTCCATTCATTTTCATTCTCCTCCCTAACTTTTTTTTCTTTCATCTGTCTTTGGTATCATTTGGTTATAAAGAACAGATATGTTCTGTTTCATTATGTAATTCGAAGCCACCTCTTTTTTTTAGGGGGTACTTTTATCCTAACATAGTTGTCCTATGCGCAAAATAAATCTTTCGTCACATTCTGAAAATAAAATAGCGACTTTTGTCCTAATGTATTGGATAAAAGTCGCTCTATAGATGTAGAACTAAAGATTCACACGTCGGCTAGTTAAGTTCGACCCAGAAGTGATACATGTCCACTTCGAGGCGAATGAACGGAGCCTTAATTCTTTAGCTTCGTCCATATAGATTCTTACTTTACTTCGTATTTGCCCCGTATCATCACCCAGGAATTTTGCTTTGCATCCGGAACCACGATGATCCCACGATTGTCATTTCTGGGAAGAAGAATCAGGTGATTCAATGGAACAAACTGTCCCCCCTCGATATTGGAGCCTGCCGTCAAGTTAGGAAGACCATCCCCATTGTCTCCTTGTTTGGCGATCACTTTTCCCGTCCGGACAATAATTTCGGTCCCTTCAAAGCCAATCAATGTTTGACCCGGCTTTAATTCCACTACAGAGAGGGCGAGATCTCCCGCCCCTTTAGACAAGGAATCCTTAAACTGCTCGTTCAGCTCAGTGGTTAACTCCTGCTTTAATTGGGCTTTCATGAGAGCAATCTGCTCATCCACATAGCTTTTGCTCACGATGGGATCATCAACTGAGCCAGGGATGGCATTATTGGTCCCCGCCCAAACGTTGCCTGTTAAAAGGGCCACAGATAAAATGCTTGCACCAAATAATGAACCGATGATCCACTTCCGCTTTTTCATGACATTCATCTGCTTTTCCATGGGTTTGCTCATTTTCCTTTCCAACTTCATGTGAACTGTTTTTGCACTGCTTCCATTTTACTGTTTAAACCAAATCCTTTCAATGATGACCGCAAATTCTGCCCGGGTTGCACGGCCATTCGGTTTAAATGAACCATCTGTATATCCATTGATATACCCATTCTTTGACATGGCCTGAATTTCCTTGGCTGCCCAGTGCTTTCTTGGTACGTCTGTAAAGGAAGGCCGTAGGATAAACAGGGGTAAATCAAGATTGGCTGCCCTTGCTACCATGACTGCCATTTCAGCACGGGATATCGGCTGATCCGGCCTTAAGGTTCCATCATCATAACCGGAAAGTATCCCCAAATAATAGGCCTGCTTCAGAGAATCATATGCCCAGTAACCCTTTTTTACGTCTGAAAAATTAAAAGGTTTTTGCTCAACATCAGTTTTGTTTAAAGTTCTGACCAATATGGCTGCCACCTGGGCCCTGGTAATGGGTTGATTGGGCCGAAATGTGAAATCCTGATACCCGTTGATAACTTTTTCTTTGCTTAATTGAGCAATGGATTCTTTCGCCCAATGGGAGGAGATATCCGTAAATCCGCCATAGGAGTTATATCGAGTCAGCATGAAGCTATAGGGTTGATTCTCCGTGGACTTGTCTCCCATAATTCTTAAAAAATATATTCCTTGGGGTACGGGCTTTATTAGTTGAAGGGTATCTTCATTCCTCCCCAATTTTTTCTCGGCCACTACATTTAGATTACTGTCAAACCAGGTAGCCCTTAAGCCAATGTTTGGGGGGATATCCCATGCCTGGATATCTATAAGCTGTTCCTGACTAATCTGGAATCGGTACCAATCAAAATCTGCAGCCGTAGATAAACTACCCTGGATGGTTCTGTTAAATCCAATCGGCGCAGCCTGCACAGATAAGTCGTTGGGCTCGTATACATCAATAAAGTCAGGAACAAATGAGGTGATCAGCTGGTACTCCCCATTCACTGGATTGGAATAAAAGTCTGTAATTCTGATGAAATAGGTTCCTTCAGATACCTGTAAAGTAACCTGTTCATCCTGGCTTCCCGAGGAGATGCCCTGGTTATCAATCGAGAGTCCGTCCTGATCTCCCTCCTTGAGGATATAGATCACCGGGTCCATACGTAAAGTATCTGTATTCACCTGAATGGTCAGTTTCCCTTTTTTCGGAATATTCAACTTGAACCAGTCCACATCGGTCGAACTGTGAATGGTGCCGGTAAGCGATTCATTAAAGGCTATACCCTTTGCCTTTTCACGACTGTCGTTGGGTTCATATGGATCCGCATGGATCTGAAATCCTGTTTCTAGGCGATAGTTCAGATTACCTGTGTTTTCCTCCATGATGTCGTATTTGACTTGAATATAGGAGGTTCCCTTTGGAATCTCCAATCGTATTCGTGTAGATTCTTTTGACTTATACATGATCCCGGAGGTAATCCCACCGGGAAAATAAACGATATTTACTCCACTTTCAAATATTTGTGGAAAGTCAATATTTAAGCTCAATTCTCCGGCATAGGGAGCATCTATTCGATACCAGTCCACATCATCTTTCCCGCTTAAGATGCCAAACCTTTCCGTCGATATCGTCAGGCTCTTGGCCTTATCGATCCGATCATTGGGCTCATGAATATCTTGGGGGAACGGAGTGGTTAGCGCTTTGGTTATATTGATCCGTCCGTATCCCGATTTCATGTCCCATCCGGGTTTATCCAGATCATCGGTGGTGGACATGATCTGTTGCCTGATTTGGGCAGGGGTCCATTTGGGATTTTGTGCCCATAGCAGGGCAGCCATTCCAGCCACCTGGGGTGCTGCCATGGAGGTCCCGTCAGCGGCATACCCATACTTCCCGCCAAGTACCGTTGTATAAATATTTTTTCCCGGCGCTACCACATCCAGCTCAGGTCCATAGTTGGAATAGGGAGTCACCCGGTCCCTGGTGTCTACAGCCCCCACCGATAAAACCTTCGGAAAAGCAGCTGGATATTCCACCCGATCCCCTTTGTTGCCCGTCGCTGAAATCACCAATACTCCCTCTTCTTCGGCATAACGAACGGCTTCCTCCATATATGGAGAGTAGATGGGATCTCCCAGTGAGAGGAGCACGATATTGGCCCCATTGTTTACAGCCTGTTTGATTCCTTCCCCGACGAGGAATTCATCTCCTTCCCCATTTTTGTCCAGGGCTTTGATCGGCATGATTTTGGCCTTCCAGGAGACACCAGTCACCCCCACTCCGTTGTTTCCCACAGCAGCCACAATACCGGCCACATGGGTGCCGTGTCCGTTGTCATCCTGGGGAGGGGCATTCGCTTCCAACAGGTTAATACCAGCCACCAGATTTGGTATTAGATCGGGATGTCTTAAATCTACGCCAGTGTCTACGACAGCCACAGTGACATCCGGGCTTTTATTTTGCTGATCCCATCCTTCAACCGCCTTGATCTGATTTAAATAATTTTGTTTCACGGCTTCGGGGTCATTGGGCATGGCAAATACATGGACCTTCCCGTTAGATTGAATGTAGCCCACTTGGGGATGGGTCAACCAGGATAATCGCCACTGCTCCAATTCCTCCCGGGAGGAAATTTGTCGCGGGCGAACTAACCATATATTCTCGCTTTCGTTTTTTGCAAGTACTTCCACGCTTTTTAAAAAACTTTGAGATACTTCTCCCTTCCACTTCACTATCCATTCAGTCTGAGACAGGTTATGTTGCAAGTTCTCCGGTTTCTTTAATTCAGCATATGCTGATATCGGGAAAAAAAGTTGTAAGGCGATACTAAGAACTCCCATACCGAGGATCAGACGTCTTAATTTTTTTAGACCCATCATACCGTCCCATTCTTTCCATTTTATTTTTCTTTTACTCTTTTAAGTTCCTCTTTTTATATAGAGCCCTTTAGACTTTCCGCTTCGTTCGAATTCGAAGACTGTCCTTAGTGAATGCTTTAACTCCGTCCAATTTATCTTATCTAGTTGTGCTGATCTCTAACGACATGCCGTTGTTTTGTACTTTCAAGGAAGGATACAGAACTGTTAGCTCTTTCACTTTTAGATAAGAGGTTCCATTGGTTATCATAATCCGATGATCATTTAAAGAAAACTGATTTTTATTTCCATTTAACTCATAAGTGATTTGAAGATTTTGCCCGTCCCAATCCAGCTTACCACCAAATAACTGAGATAATTTACGGAGGGAAACGAACCACTCTCCCTTATCCTGAACTGCAACCTGTTCCGGTTTTTCCAGGTTGATCCCGTTTAGTTGAACGGAGTCATTTGAATCTAGGGTGATGATATTGTCCTTCAGGATGAGATGCTTCGCCTGTTGGAGCTGCTGTTCCGGATCCGTCACATATAAATCCGGGGTAACCCCAACTCCGTTAATTTTTACTCGGTTCGGGGTAAAATACTCCTCAATGGTTAATTTTAACACGCCGCCCGATTCCAATGGAAGAAGCTGTTGAACCGTTCCTTTTCCAAAGGATTGGGTTCCTACAACCAATGCCACGCCATAATCCTTCAGCGCTCCGGCTACAATTTCAGAGGCACTGGCTGAATTTTCATTGACCAAAACGACGATCGGTTTGGTCCAGTTTGAGGGCCCGTCAACATTGAGGCTTTTTTCCCTTCCCTGACCGTCCTTTACGATGACCCCAGGGCCTTCATCTACAAAGTTTTCAATGATGGAGAGGGCAGCATCTAGAAGTCCACCGGGATTATTCCGCAGGTCTATAATGTATCCTGCTGCCCCCTCCCCTTCGAGGGATTTTAACTGTTCCTTAAATTGACTTCCTGAGGTTGAACCAAAGGTATACACCTGCAAATAGCCGATGTTCCCGTCTAATAATTTGGATTCCACCAACGGGAGCTGTATTCTCTGTCTAACCAGGGTAAAGGTAAGCGGATCCTTTACTCCTTCCCTCAATACCGTAATGGTTACGGTTGTCCCTTCCACTCCCTTGATCTTGGAAGTCACGATTTCGATGTCCTGCCCCACCACATCTTCATCATTCACCTTGATGATTTTGTCCCCGGTTTGTAGACCTGCCTTTTCGGCTGGAGAATCTTTGATCGGGGACTGGACAATAATGTAATCGTCCTTCTGGTCCACATACATTCCCACACCGGTAAATGACCCTTCAATGCTGTTTATGAAGGCTTCATATTCTTCATTGGAAAAGTAATTGGTATACTTATCTCCCAACACATCCAGCATCCCTTTGATGGCCCCTTGCAGTAAGGCATCGGGGTCGATGTCACTGACATGGTATTGGGTGATATAGTCGAAGATGTCGTTTAGCTTTTTTTTCTGTTCCGTGGTGTCAATTTGATGGGCGGCTGCTGCAACTGGCTGAAAAATGACCAGCTGCAAGAATAAAAATGTAAGGGCAATAAACGTGACCCATCTCCTCTTGACAAGACTTTCTCTCGCGGTTCCCTTTTCCATTCTTGATGTCCCCTCTCCTTCAATAGCGTTGATTGTCGTTTATGTACAATTAAACATATTCCCTACCTCTTCGACATTGACCTTCTGACTCCTGCAAGAAAATGGAGGAAAAATACCAGATGAAGAACCAAATAAATACATTTGGTAGTTAAAAAAATTATGGAAGTTACAGGCACTTATTTTAGGATATAATAGTTATTTTTGAGAATGATCCCCATAAGAGAATGACGTTTGCATACCAGTCTTTGAAAGAGTATGCTCTATTGAATGAAGAAAGACAGTGCATTTTGGTTAAAGTGAAAGAAAGGGGTTCACTCTATGGTTAATCAAGATGTTGAAAAGTAATGGTTGGTTTTCGAAATATAGCAGTTCATGATTACCAAACCATCAACCTTGAGATTGTTAGAAAGATCATTGAAGAACATTTAGATGACTTTAAATCCTTTAGCCGTATGATTCTGAATTCGACAAATTCCGGGAAGTGACAGGCTCTATCGGAGGTAGTCGATCAAGGCTCCTTTTGCCCGGGTTTCCAGGCTTTCGATTTCGCGGATAGCCCTTTCCAGTTCACCATTTGCTTTGCGGTCATAATCTTTATAGTCTTCATAATCATCCTCATCGCTGGTGTTGTACCAGTCTTCCAAATTATCCAACGCTTTCCCCTTGTAATAGATGGCATCCTCAATATGATCCAGGGTATCTTTCTCAAAATTCCTTGATGTTGTACTCCCCAACAGTTCTTTGATCGCATCCTTCATGTCATCTAAACGGTCCTCAAAAGCTTCATAGTTACTCTTTCTAACTTCCCAGTGATTCTTTACCGTATTTAAAGTGATGGCATCATCCCTATTTTGAATGACGCTAAAGGAGAGCAGTTTAAACTGGTCCGATGTTTTTAGCAGAAGCTGGGTAATTTGTTTCAGGGATTTTAAATCCTGGGACAGCATGCCTACCGTATAATTCTCCACAGGCTTTGGATTGATGACGTCGATAAAGGTGTTTGAGTTGGTTCCTGAACGATTTGAAGCGGTATTGTTAGCATGGGTGCTATTATTATCTGAACTGCTAGGAATCCTGATGTTGGTTTTAATTCTGATTTCGCTCCTATTATCATCGATAATCATCGTGCCATTTACCTTTTGTAAATAGACGTCTGCCGGAATGTAGATTTTACCATAGATGTTCAGAGCTTTGAGGGAGTTTTCCTTGCCGTCAATCAGAAGTTTATACAATGGGAATCCATATAGTTCTCCATACAAACTGTGATCGGAATAGGCGTAGACGGAAGCCCCCAACGTTACGGCAAGCAAAAGGAAACAAATGAAAAGTATCTTTTTTTTCATGGGATTATACCTCCCCTGACTATTTCATTTAATATTGTACCATCCCGTTACATGATGCTATTTGTTGGTTCCATTATACCATATCCAGACCTGTGTAAATATGGAAAATAGAAATGAACCAACCATTCTTTCGACTTGGCTGGTTCATTGATCGTTTAATGGATTTATTCTAAAGTGGTGCCAATTGCATTTTCTAAAGCGGATTTAGCACGGAGAATATCGTACTTACCCTTTGATAGGTCAAGTTCTGCTTGGTATAGCCCAACTCGTGCGGATTGTACTTCTAAATTTGTACCCATACCGTTTTGATAACGAAGTTCTGCTAAGCGGAGAGATTCTTTTGCCTTTTCTACACTCTTTTCCAACATTGATAGTTTCGCTTTTGATGTAAGGTATCCTTCTACAGCTTGATTAACTTGGAGTCTGATTTCACGCTCTTTCGCTTGTTTATCTAATTCTGCTTTTAAATATGTGTAATTTTGTTCTTTTACTTTTGAATTCTGTTCTGACACATAAATATTTTTATATATATCATATTTCATTTTTTCGCTTTCTGCTGTCTTTACTGTAGCTAAATAGTCAGGTCGATTCAATAACGCCTTTTCCTCTAATTCTTCTACATTTAAACTATTAGGCAATCCATCTAATGAAACTTGTTCTACCTTAAGTTCCTCATTTAATTTTCTACCTAGTTTATCATTTAAGGTTTTTTTCGCTAGCTTTAACTGAGTTTCTGCACCTATAAGACCCATTTTTGCTTGTTCTACCAATACTTCTGAGTCAAGAACAGCAGATTTAGCTACTAAACCTTGTTCGAATTGAACATTAGTATATTCTAATGCCCTCTGAGCCCTTTTAACATTCTCCTGGGCTATAACTAATCCTTCTTGTGCCTCAAGAAAAGTAAAATAAGCATCCTCAGTCTCCTTCTTTGTCTTTAACTTATTAAATTCGTAATTCTTCTCTGCTAGATATACACCGTCTTTAGCAAGTTTTAGTCCGACAGTTTTTTGAATCTTAGCTTCTGAAACTGCACTTGGAGTACTTGTTTGACTACCTATCACAAACATTACAATATCTTCAATTTCCATATCTTCAAGCTTTTCTGCATCATCCAACTTTGATTTTGCTAATTCAATGTCAAATACAAGCTTATTTAAGATTAGTGACTCATTATTAGCTATTTGAATCGCTTCAGCCAATGAAAATGTTGCTACTGGTTCTTTAGGAGCACTATCATTATTCGCAAAACCAACGATACCAGTAGTACTAACTATTAGCATTGCAACTAAAATTATAAAACTAGCCTTGTATTTTTTTTGGAGCATGGTTATCCTCTCCTCTTACTCTTTTGTTTACAATTGAATTGTAATTCATGTTGACTGCTCAGTCAATATATTTGTTTTAACTAAACATACATGACCCGCAGGGTCACAAATTCGCATGAAAATAATTCCATCCAGTAGTTACCTAGTTACTGTATCATCGTTATCTTTCCATAATTGAAATTGAACAGGGGAATGGGTAAGTCGTAAATCTTTATGGTGGTAGCAATATCAGACCCCGCGAACTAAACGGACAGCATCGATCATTGAGCACAAATTCCTGTTGCTGCGAGCACGAATATCAAATTACTGTTTGTCTCTGATC